>JAYZFO010000020.1:0-76264 GCA_036336685.1 Pseudomonadota bacterium | reverse complement strand
TATTTAATTCCGGTTACCCACAGATAAACCTTTTTTCTCGGGGATAACCGCGGGATAAGTACATACGCTAGCGTATGGGGGACGAGAGGATTGTTCCTGAGAAATTGTAGGGGTATCTTTAATGTGTGAAGTTAAAATAGGTTAGGAAACTAATCATGACGGCTGGAAAATCAATCGACGCAGGTATTCCTGTAATTGACGTTACGCCTTTTATACTAGGTGATGAAAAGGGAAAGAAAAAAGTAGCCTCAATGATCGCCGCAGCCTGCGAAAACAGTGGGTTTTTCTGCATTACTGGTCACGGTGTTAACGAACAATTGATAGCGCGGACACGACAAGCAGGTGCGGATTTTTTCGCGTCCGCAGACATAATAAAACGCAAATGCCTTCGTGAGGCTAGTAGGACCGGATGCGGGTACTATCCGGTTGCAGATCGCGCATTAGCCAAAACCTTAGGTGTCGACACTCCGCCTGACCTACAGGAGGCTTGGGCAATGGCGCCCGACAACGTCCCTGATGATCCATATTACCAGGAAGAAACAGGCCAATATTTCTTCGCCCCCAACAAATGGCCGGAAGGGCTACCCGGCTTCCGTGAGACCTTGGTGGAATACTTTGAGATCATGGCAGCACTTGGTAGAAAAATGATGGGCGCTTTAGCTCTTGCTCTGGAGTTGGATGAGAATTATTTTGCTGATAAAATAGATAAAGCCACCAATCAGTTTCGATTTCTATATTATCCCCCACAAGAAACCTCTCCGGAGAAAAATCAACTCCGTGCGGGGGCACATACAGATTACGGAGCGCTAACCATGTTGCGTGGAGATGATGTGCCGGGAACGTTACAGGTAAAATTACCGGAGGGTGGCTGGACGGACGTGCGCCCCCCCGCCAACGCCTTTGTATGTAATTTGGGGGATGCAATGGCCCGCTGGACTGGCGGACGTTGGGCCTCAACCCTACATCGCGTCACAAATCCACCGCCGGGTGTAGGGTCTCGGGAGATCCTAAAACGGGGGCGTATGACCCTTGTTTTTTTCCACCAACCAAACCACGACGTTATCCTCAATGGCATAACGGAGACCCAGTTAGACCAACCAGCCGTGACACTTGGTGAACATTATAAACAGAAAATACATGCGGCGGTGGATACTACGCCGCCTGCCGCCTAAAAAGTGTGATAGAGCTTCGGACCGTGACCAAGCGCTTAAGTCTTGCGAGCTTCTTTCTTACGTTCATTGTAACGCAATAACCGCTTGCGCAAGCGAATATTTAGCGGCGTTACTTCCACAAGTTCGTCTTCGTCAATATAACTAATTGCTTCCTCCAGTCGCAGTGTTCGTGGTGCCGTTAACCGCACAGCTTCATCACTCCCGGAGGCGCGAATGTTCGTTAACTTCTTCGTTTTGAGAGGATTAACGTCGAGGTCGTTGCCGCGACTGTGTTCACCAATAACCATACCCTCGTATACCGCCACACCCGCTCCAATGAACAATATTCCTCGCTCCTCCAAATTCCAAAGCGCGAAGGGCACGGACTTACCAGCGCTATTTGCAACCAACACGCCGTTTCGACGTCCTGGTATCGAGCCTTTATGAGGCGCATACGAGTTATAGACCCGGTTCATCACCCCCGTGCCTCGAGTATCATTAAGAAACTGCCCATGATAACCGATGAGTCCTCGGGAAGGAGTTAAAAACGTAAGTCGAGTTTTGCCGCCCGTTGAAGGCCGCATATCGGTCATCACTCCTTTCCGTTGGCTTAGCTCCTCAACCACAGCCCCAACGTAAGCATCATCAACATCTATAACGACTTCTTCTATAGGTTCTTCCAAGTTTCCCGTCGTAGAATTTTCACGGTATAAAACCCTGGGCCTAGAAACAGACAACTCAAACCCCTCCCGACGCAGTGTTTCTATAAGAACCCCGAGCTGCAGTTCACCCCGGCCCTTGACGTTAAAAACATTTTCGTCGACGGTCTTGTCGACGGAAATAGCAACGTTACCCTCCGCTTCTCTGAGCAAGCGTTCAAGCAACAATCGAGAGGTCACTTTGTCGCCGTCATCCCCAGCTAACGGAGAGTCGTTGATTGAAAAACTCATGGAAAGGGTCGGAGGATCGACAGGCAAGGCGGCAACAGGCGTTTTTCCTTCTGGATCTCCAATCGTGTCTGCAACTGTCGCTACTTTTAAACCGGCTACGGCGATTATATCTCCTGCAGAAGCCTCTTCTACCGAAACTCGTTCAATTCCTTTGAAAGTTAGCAGCTTTGTAAGACGGCCAAATTCTAGTTTTTCGCCCTGGGGGCCCAGAGCGACCACCGGTGCGTTTACATGGGCCCTGCCGCGCTCTATTCGACCGGTGAGAACCCGCCCAAGGTAACTATCGTATTCAAGAATACTCGCCAACATTGCGAATGGCGCACTATTTTCGGTTTCAGGCGGCGCCACATGACTCAGTATCAAATCGAATAAGGGCGTTAAAGATTTGCGCGCATCGTCAAGACTTTCGACCGCCCACCCCTCTTTTGCGGATGCGTAAAGGGTCGGGAAGTCTAATTGGTCGTCAGTCGCGTCTAGGGAGGCAAAAAGGTCGAAAACCTCTTCTTGAACCCGATGGGCCCTTTGATCAGCACGATCTGCTTTGTTGATTACGACGATGGGCCTAAAACCAAGCGCTAACGCTTTTTGAGTAACAAATTTAGTTTGCGGCATAGGACCTTCGGCGGAATCGACCAAGATGAGGGTACCATCAACCATCGACAATATACGCTCAACTTCGCCGCCAAAATCAGCGTGTCCTGGTGTGTCCACAATATTAACTTTCACACCCCGCCAAGACACCGATGCGCATTTCGCCAATATAGTAATGCCCCGTTCTCGCTCTAGCTCATTCGAGTCCATTACACGGTCAGCAACACGTTGGTTTTCCCGAAAGCTGCCTGACTGGCGCAGCAATTGATCAACGAGTGTTGTCTTGCCATGATCAACATGCGCGATAATCGCAATGTTGCGTAATCCATTCATGTATTTTGAAATCCAAACTAGCGAAGGGTTTTAAGGCACATCCATATACGAATGGTTTGGCTGTATATGGAAAAATACACTCCTAATTGGGTGCTTTCTTAAACCAAATTGGAGAGTACCGCTATGGGCCTGGCACCATAGTGGCTGATAATTTCAGCCGCACATAGAGAGCCAATTCTACCCGCTTCTGGTGCGTCGAAACCGTGGGTAAGGCCAAAAAGCACGCCCGCCGCAAATAAATCGCCGGCACCTGTCGTGTCAACAACCTTGTCCACGGGTGCCGGGGGTATCTCTACCACTTCGTCCAACATCTTAATCACGGAGCCCTTTTCCCCTCTGGTAATCGCCGCCACTTCAACAGAATTCCCGAGAGCACCAATTGCGTACTCCAGAGAGGTAACCTCAAAAAGTCCAGTGATTTCATCTTGATTAGCAAAAAGAATGTCAACGTGGCTTGCGATCAAGTTCTCACATTCTTTCCGGTGACGCTCGACACAGAATGGATCTGATAGTGTAAGCGCAACTTTTCTACCGGCAAAATGTGCCAACTCCGCTGCCTTTATAAATGCTTCTTTGGCCTCATCGCGGTCAAAAAGATAGCCTTCTAAATAAGTGATTTTGCTTGAGCCAATAGTTTCTGGATCAATATCATCAACATTTAAATAAATACTAACCCCTAAATAAGTTTGCATTGTCCGCTCTGCATCAGGGGTAACAAATACAAGACAGCGCGCCGTCGAGGGGCCCTCAACGGCCGGGCGCATCGGATAAATGACACCGATTTTGTTGAGGTCCTCAACAAAACTGCGGCCTAATACATCATCCGTAACTTTACCAAAATAGGCACCCTGGCCACCCAAGGACGCTATACCAGCCATCGTATTAGCCGCGGAACCGCCCGAGGTTTCCACGCCATTGGTAATTGTTTGATAGAGCTTCGCAGCTTGTTCGTCATTAATAAGTGTCATAGTACCTTTGTTCAGACCAAGGCGCACAAGTTCTGATTCTTCAATACTTGTAATAACATCTACGATCGCGTTACCAACCCCCGTAACGTCAAACGGCGTGTCAGACATTTAAACTCCCAAGACAATATGAATTTGCAATCTACAGTATAACTTCGCCACCGGGTCGAGCAATTAGACTAATAAGGGCCCAGTGGACGCATAATACCCTCGATTTAAGACGGAATCGAAGTATTATCCATCCTAAATAGTGGAAAAAACCTTTGGGATTAATCAAGTCGATATACCAGCTCTCTGATTCAAGGGTCCAGAAAATCGTTTTTCGGGCGGGTCTTGTTAGTGTACTGGTTTTTTTCATAACAGTGATAGGTATAAACCTTCTATTAGAAGCAATTTCTATTACGGGAATAAACTGGATTGACAGCTCCATAACTATACTGGGCACTAGCGGTGCCTTCCTACTTGGATTATTTATTTTCCCGAGCCTGGCCGGTTTAATTATTTCTTTCTATTTGAACCAGGTAGCTTCTGCAGTGGAAGCTCAACATTACCCGCATTTGGGCGATGTGCGTGACGAGGCGCTCAGTGAAATTGTTAGTTATGCCCTTCGGTTTACATTTATATCGGTGAGCCTAAACTTGGTACTCTTGGTTATAATAGTACCAAGCATGCTAATGACAGTTGTTCTGGCGCCGCTCATTCCCTTTGTTTTCTTGCTCGTTAATGGTTATCTTATAGGCAGGGAGTATTTCGAATTAGTAGCGGTTCGTAGGTTGGAACCACCGGCTGCGCGTGCCCTTCGGATACGTTATAAAAAACGTATATGGGGGTATGGTATTGTTGTCAGTATTTTAATGATGATACCGTTAATAAACTGGCTAATGCCGATAATCGCCGCCGCCTATATGGTTCACAACTTTGAACGTGTTCGAACAGGGGCTGATGACCAATAACCTTACCCTCAAAGGGGTACAAACAGAGAGACATAACCATGGCAGATCGTGACAGCACTACCCACACCGAACTTTCTGCCACTATTCCGAGAAGACCACCAAGGGCCGCCGATGAACTAAATTCTCCGAGACCGGTCGAGATAAAACGACCGACCCACGCGCCACATACGATAAGTAATACCAGCAACCTTGCTAGCCCAGAAAGTAAAAAGCTTATTGTTGGTAGTGAAATACATTTGACTGGCAATATCAGTGCTTGTGACCGCCTCATCATAGAAGGAAGAGTTGAAGCGGATCTAGAGGATTGTCGCGAGATAGAAATAGCCGCGACTGGAACATTCAAGGGTTCTGCGGCCGTGGAGTTAGCAGAAGTAAGTGGTCATTTTGATGGTGCATTAACCGCTCGCGAACTTTTAATTGTCCGATCAACCGGTCGGGTGACCGGAACCGTGCGTTATGCAAAACTCGAGATAGAACGAGGTGGAGAGATAATTGGCGACCTTAACCTTTTCGATAAATTGGCGCTAGATCAATGAAAATTATTGCATGCCTCAAACAATACTCGTAAAGACCTCTCGGTTACTATTTGTGGTTTTGCTCAGCGTGTCCGCCTGCGAGAAGCAACATGGCAAAACCACAGTTAATAGCATCAAAATAAAGCCCGCGCCCATTGAGAAGCCGGCAAAGCCCGCGCCCATTGAGAAACCGGCAAAGGCAGCCCCAATGAAACCGGCAAAGGCAGCCCCAATGAAACCCGAAGCAACCTCCACTTCAGTCGTAGAAAATATACCCAGACCAATACCGCCGCCTAAATTAGTTAAATTACCAAAAGTACTCATTGGACTGACTGATGCGGAGATTTTAGACATTTTCGGCCCGCCAATATTTATCCGTAAAGACCCACCGGCAGAATTTTGGCGCTATCAGGGTCAATCCTGTGTTTTAGAGGTTTTTTTATATTCAAAGAACGATGACTTACGGGTTGATTATGTCAATACTAGGCTAAAAGGAAGTGCGCCAACAACACTATCTCGATGCGTACCAAATTCCCAGAAACACGGGTAACAACGAACCCGCTTTAGTCTTTATTTACGTTATCAACCGAAGGGCTTTGGGGGCCAATTTCTTCATAATCTCCGTCAATCACAAGGCCGGGCTTTCCCTGGCGGGTTGCGTGGTTTTTTGAATTGGTCGAAGTTACATTCACTTCGGCATTTGTGTGAAATTGGATATTAGCGTATCGCACCACCCACCGCGAGAAAGCGTTACCGATGAGTTGGCGACCACCGGGTATAAGAAACAAAAATCCGATAGCATCTGTAAAGAAACCTGGTGTTAAAAGTAAAATGCTAGCTATTAGTAAACACAAACCGTTAAAGACTTCTTGAACAGGAAGTTCGCGTCGAGCAAGACTCGTTTGAAAGCTTCTAACGATTGTCAAACCCTGAATACGCAGGAGTATCGTCCCGCAAATAGCCGTCACTAATACAATAAATATGGTTGGCCATAGACCGATAAAATCGCCAATTTCGATAAAAAGAACAATTTCGAGTAAAGGAACCCCTATAAACATTAATAACAAAACAATCGGCATACTTGCGATTTCCTATATAACACCTTATTTACACTATATTACCAAACCGCAAACGCATGTTTCTGTGGTTCAAACCCAAGGAAGCATTGTTTGGTACCGCGCGGCCAACGAAGGGTATAACGAAATGATTTATCTACGTCTATCGACGTCGTAGGATCTGCGCAGTGGTCGAAATTTATGCAGGCACCTTGACGTGCCGGAAAGCAATATAATGGGTGATCTCGACCTCCTACTGTTCGCGATGGTCGCCGCCTTTCTGGTTTTGCGGCTTAGAAGCGTATTAGGGAAAAGAACCGGACATCAACAAACAAAACAAGACCCGGTCTCCAAGCAAAAACAAGACAGATCGGGTAAAAGTAAGGTTGTCGAATTACCAATTAATTCTGAGGAAAAAGCCTCGCCTGAAGATATGGCAATACCGGATGAAAAATCGGACGATCCACTCCTGGAAGGCGTGAACAAAATAAAAACCGCAGATTCTTCCTTTGACCTCCGGGAGTTTTCGGAAGGTGCCCGTGAAGCCTTTGTGATGATAGTGCAAGCCTTCGCGGAAGGAAATGTAGAGACCCTTGAATCCTTTCTATCGGACGACGTTTTTGAGAACTTTAGTTTAGCTATTCAAGAACGGGAGGAACGTAAAGAAACCCTGGAAACCGCAATAATTGGAATAGACGTCGCGGAAGTGATAGAAGCAGACATGGACGGGCAGAACGCCCTGATAACTATGAAGTTCGTCTCTGAACAGGTAAACCTAACGCGTGATTCAGAAGACCGAATTCTTGATGGGGTGCCAGATACCGTCACAAAAATCACAGATATTTGGATGTTCAGCCGCGATACCAAGTCAGACGATCCGAATTGGAGGCTCGTAGAGACAAGAAGTCAGAACTAACAACGATGCGCCGTCAAGTAATAACGATAAATGGAACATGCTAAAACACCAACCAATATAGGGTTACGCTGTTTTGGATTAGCTTTCGCGTTATCGGTCAGCTTTTGTTTAGGTTCCTGCGTTGAACGCCCACAAAAACTGTCGGAATCTGATATAAGCCTAATTCCCTTTGAATTTAAGGATTTGCGTCACTGGGCAAGCGACCAGCATAAGGCAGCACTTAAAGCATTTCTACGCTCCTGTCCGGTGGTTGAAAATCGGGGCGTCGCTCAGTTTGGCACGCTGCAATTTTGGAGACAAAGTTGCTCTGAGGCCCGCCGTATAATTGGGGCTACATCCACTGAAGCAAGAAAATTTTTTGAACGCCATTATCGCCCCCACGCCGTCATGGGGCCGGATGGCATAAATGGACTTATTACAGGTTATTATGAGCCTGAATTGCGTGGTTCACGGATACCCGATCGTGAGTTTCCAGTGCCACTCCACATTCGCCCTCCAGATCTCGTGTCGGTGAACTTAGGTCTTTTTAGAAAAGGGCTTAAAGGCAAGCGCATCAATGGCAGAGTGGTGCAAGGGTCACTAATCCCGTACCATGATCGGTCGACAATTGAGCAGGGGGTTTTGAGGGGCAAAAATTTAGAATTGGTATGGGTTGACAGTCTGTCCGACGCCTTTTTTCTGCATATACAAGGCTCAGGCCGAATACGGCTCCGAAATGGTGAAACCATGAGAATAGGGTATTCCGGGACTAACGGGCACTTATATAAGGCTATAGGAAGAGAACTTATTCGAAGGGGTATAATATCGAAACAAAAAATTTCTATGCAATCAATCCAACGGTGGATAGATAAACATCCGAAAAAAGGCATCGAGCTGATGCGGACTAATAAAAGCTATATTTTTTTTCGGGAACTTAAAGGAATAGGACCGATTGGCTCTCAAGGGGTTCCTCTGACACCAGAACGCAGTTTGGCGATCGACACGCGCCTTTTACCCTTAGGTCTTCCCGTTTGGTTGGATACAACCCTGCCAAATAGTAAGCCATACAGAAGATTAATGATTGCTCAAGATACTGGCGGCGCTATTCGTGGAGCAGTGCGAGCAGATATTTTCTGGGGGGCCGGCACGCGCGCAAAACATATCGCGGGCAGAATGAAATCCCGCGGTAGATACTGGGTTTTGGTTCCTAGGACAGGTATAATAGAACATTCGACTAAGCGCAGCCGACGTAAAAATTAGAAAATTTGAAATGAACAAAAAAATACCCAAAACTCAACAATCGACCGACGTCAGCGACGAAGCACTTTTTTTGGCCACCATGTCGAGTGTCAAGCCAATACACAATCCCAAAAAAGATAAGAATAGCACTCTTAAAGCAGCCGCACCAAGCCCACGAACATTGGTGGGAGACAGAAAGAAATTATCGAATAATCTGACCACGCCCGCACTTAGAGCAGGGGTTGCAATCAATCTTGATCGACGCAGCATGGATAGATTGCGTAAAGGTAAGGTTCGCCCTACCGCTCAGCTAGACCTCCATGGTTTAACTGTCGAAAAGGCACACGGAGCATTCAACAATATTATCCAAAGAGCATATGCCGAAGGCAAACGATGTATATTAGTTATTACGGGGAAAGGGCTAACGAAGCGGGGTGCCGGCATTATCCGACGCGAATTACCCCAATGGATTAATGCTGCAGAAAATAGAGGCCTCATACTCGGTTTTTCGCCAGCCCAACCTCAGGATGGAGGCGAAGGCGCCTTCTACTTACTCATAAAAAGAAAGAAATAAAAAACGCAAACGCCTTACTAAAGTATAAATCTCGAAAGATCCGCGTTCTTAGCGAGATCTGTCACATTTTTTTCTACAAATTCATCATCAATAGTAATCGTTTCACCAGCTCGGTCGGACGCTGAGAAGGATACGTCCTCAAGTAAACGCTCCATTACGGTGTGCAACCGTCGAGCTCCAATATTTTCGACCGAGCTGTTAACCTCGGTCGCTAATGCTGCTAACGCATCTATAGCGTCCTCGGTAAAATCGATTGTAAGATCCTCGGTACCCATTAGCGCAGTGTACTGACGTATTAGATTAGCCTCTGGCTCTGTTAAAATCCGCCTAAAATCATCCTGTGTGAGAGCCCTGAGCTCTACACGAATGGGTAAGCGACCTTGAAGTTCTGGTAACAGGTCGGCAGGCTTAGAAATATGAAACGCGCCTGAGGCCACAAACAAAATATGATCAGTTTTAACGGTTCCGTGCTTAGTGGGCACATTGGTGCCTTCAATTAATGGTAAAAGATCTCGCTGGACACCTTCCCGGCTAACATCGGCGCTTGCTCGTCCATCGGACCCGGCGCAAATCTTATCTATTTCGTCGATGAAAACAATTCCATTTTGCTCGACTGACTCAACAGCTGTTTTAACAACTACATCATCATCAAGAAGCTTGTCACTTTCCTCAGCTATTAAAACCTCATGGCTGTCACCTACGTTTATTTTCTTACTCCGTGTTCCGCCACCAAACGCTTTTCCAAGCATATCATTCAGATTTATCATTCCCATCTGTGCTCCGGGCATTCCGGGAATATCCATTGTAGGCATTCCACCCCCGCTATCAGCTATCTCTATTTCAATCTCACGGTCATCCAATTCACCTTGTCGCAGCATTGTACGGAATTTTTGCCGGGTGTCTTTGCTAGCCTTTTCACCCACCAACGCATCAAGAACTCGTTCCTCAGCCGCTATTTCCGCTCGGGCCGCAACCTCTTTCCGCATACGCTCTCGCGTCATATGAACGGCAATCTCAACGAGATCCCGAATTATTGATTCCACGTCGCGGCCCACGTAACCGACTTCCGTAAACTTGGTTGCCTCGACCTTGAGGAATGGAGCATCTGCCAGCCGCGCGAGGCGTCGAGCAATTTCTGTTTTGCCGACACCAGTGGGGCCAATCATCAAAATATTTTTTGGTAGTATTTCTTCTTTGAGATCATCATCTAGCTGTTGCCGACGCCAGCGATTGCGGAGCGCAATCGCGACCGCCCGTTTAGCATCGTTCTGGCCAACAATAAAACGATCCAATTCTGAAACTATCTCTCTGGGGGAAAAATTAGTCACTATTTATAGACTTTCAACAGTTATATTTTGATTGGTGTATATGCAAATATCAGAAGCAATCTTCATAGCTTTGCGAGCAAGTTCCTCCGCCTTATAAGCTTCATTATCATACATTGCTCTCGCGGCCGCTAAAGCATATGAGCCGCCAGACCCTATACCGATCAACCCGTCTTCCGGTTCTAAAACATCACCTGTACCACTTAAAACAAGCGAAACACTTTGATCGGCGACCGCCATCATCGCTTCGAGGCGGCGCAGGTATCGATCAGTGCGCCAATCCTTTGCTAACTCCACACAAGCCCTGGTTAGTTGGCCAGGGTGTTGCTCAAGCTTACTTTCTAACCGCTCGAAAAGAGTAAACGCGTCAGCTGTCGCACCAGCAAAGCCAGCAATCACAGCCCCATCACTCAATCTACGCACCTTTCGGGCATTGGATTTTATCACGGTGTTACCGAAGGTAACCTGGCCGTCACCCGCAACAACCACTTCGTTGTTCTTACGGACGGATAATATGGTTGTGCCGTGCCAGGACTGCCCAGTCTTATCAGCCATGAGATGAAAACCTTTCAAGTGAGAGCCCAGCCCCCTAGATTAGAAGTATTGCCCTTTAACATGAGGTTTCTTGCTGGAACTTCAAGACCGCGTGGCAGGTTAATGGCTAATTTTTATGTTGTTGATGCTTAAAGGGTATCACAAGTTGGTTAATGCATGTATTTATGTGTAGGCTTTTCAACCCTTGAAGAACACAAACTGGGAAGTATACGTGTATACATTGGTGTATACTAGCGTGTTGCGGTTGGTACTGATAAGAGACGCGAATTCAATAACGACGTGATGGAATAGGCGCTTAGCCCCAAAATGATATTCGGCGGGATCCGGTAACAAATTATGCGTGAAGCAAGCATTCAACGACAAACCAAGGAAACTAAGATCGAGGTGAAAGTTAACCTGGATGGAAGTGGGATCTACGATGTGAACACTGGAATTGGGTTTCTTGATCATATGCTAGAACAGCTTTCTCGACATAGCTTGATAGACCTGGCCGTGTCTGCAGAAGGAGATCTCCATATTGACTATCACCACACAACTGAAGACACGGGGATTGCTATTGGTGCAGCTGTACACAAGGCCTTAGGTGAGCGTCGTGGAATTGTTCGATTTGCCTCTACCACAATACCGATGGATGAAACCTTAAGCCGGGTGTCCATCGACGTGTCAGACAGACCATACCTAATTTGGGAGGTAAATTTCTCCAAGCCTAAACTTGGAGAAATGGACACAGAATTGTTTAAGGAATGGTTTCAGGCATTTGCACAGAACGCGCGGATTACACTGCACGTGGAAAATATTTATGGTGAAAATAATCATCACATAGTTGAAAGTTGTTTCAAGGCGCTCGCACGCGCGTTACGGGTTGCGGTGGAGGCAGACCCCCGCGCACCCAGCTCGGTGCCTTCTACAAAGGGGACCCTCGGTGGTTGAGTGAGCGATAATGCGGTTCAACAACAGTTTTCGATCGGGTTACACCAATTCGCTGGGGCGAAATTTATCGGCGCTTCAATCGAATATAGCGGGCTTAAGTAGTATAAACAGAATTAATCACACCGCATCCCTTTCAAATGTTTCTATTCATTCTACCCGTCGGTCCACTTATATCTATTATTAGGCAAGCAATGAATACTGTCGTGATAGACTATGGGTCGGGAAATTTGAGATCCGTAGGCAAAGCCCTCGAAAAAGCAGCTGCAGGGCTTAATATAGAGACTTCGATTATAGTTACAAAACAAGCCTCAGCACTCTCCACAGCGGATAGAATTGTTCTTCCAGGGGTTGGAGCGTTTGGAGACTGTTCAAAAGGATTAGGCTCTATTCCCGGTATGCTAGATGCCTTGGAACATAGTGTAAAAGAGCAAAAAAAACCTTTTCTGGGAATTTGTGTAGGAATGCAGTTATTAGCCAACTATGGACTTGAAAACGGTCGACATAAAGGGCTTGGCTGGATCCCGGGAGAGGTCCAACCGATCAAACCCAGAGAACCAGAACTGAAAATACCTCATATGGGCTGGAACGTAGTTCACGTCCCAAAAAATTCAAAACATCCTATTTTGTCGAGGTTTCCAAGGGGAGCACACGCTTATTTTGTCCATAGTTATTTCTTTTCATGTAAAAACGCACACGATGTTTTGGCAACAGTGGATTACGGCCACCATTTCCCAGCAATCATTGGAAGAGAAAATATCATCGGAACGCAGTTTCATCCTGAAAAGAGCCAGATAACGGGCTTATACTTATTAGGGGAATTTCTAAAGTGGAACGGAGATAAGGGATAGTGCCAAATACAAAAACCAACGTCCAACCACTAGAAGAAGTCTCCGATGAAGATTTGGAGGACCTCTGTGATGCGGCCGAGTCTGCAATACTCGATGGAGGTGGGTTTGGCTGGCTCAAGCCGCCCGCACGAGCAGTTTTAGGGCGTTATTTTCGGGGCGTCATTTTAGTACCAGAGCGGCATTTATTTGTTGGCCGCCTAGATCAACGTGTGGTGGCAGCAATACAATTGCAGGAGCCACCGCGTAACAATGAAGCTCTCGCTCACGCGGCTAACCTAACAGCTCTTTTCGTTGCTCCTTGGGCTCGAGGACATGGGCTCGCTCCGCAATTGGTAAAAGCCGTCGAAAGCAAGGCTCAGGAACTTGGTTATCTTCACCTAAACTTAGATTTACGTGCAACCCAAGATGCCGCCATCAGTCTGTACGAGCGCGCTGGTTTTAAAAGATGGGGTACTAACCCTGCCTATGCGCTTGTTAACGGCAAGCTCGTTTCGGGTCACCATTATTCTAAACAGCTTCGTAAACCTCCAAGGCCTCATAAATCACAGACCAAAAAACCAAAAAAATGATACTGTTCCCAGCAATCGATATTAAAGACGGCGCATGTGTGCGTTTGATACGCGGGGAAATGGGCCAATCTACAATATTCAATTACAGCCCTGCGGATCAAGCCAAAGAATTTCAATCTATTGGTCTCGAATGGATACATATTGTGGATTTAAATGGTGCCTTTGCCGGCAAACCAGTCAATAGTGACTCTGTCACCAAGATCCTGAAATCTGTAGACCTCCCTGTCCAACTTGGTGGCGGCATCCGCGACATGAATACTATTGATTATTGGCTGGCGGCAGGCGTCCAACGTGTGATACTTGGTACGGCAGCATTAAAAAGCCCGGATTTAGTTCTCGCCGCGTGTGAGAAATACCCAGAACGTATTGCGGTGGGAATTGACGTGCGGGATGGATATGTGGCAGTGGAAGGATGGGCGGAAAAATCTTCAATTTCTGCTTTTAAACTTGCCCAGTCCCTCGAAAATTGTGGTGTCGCAGCAGTTATCTACACCGATATTGATAGAGATGGTGTCATGGAAGGTGTCAATTTAGATGCCACAGTAGCGCTCGCCTCCGCCATAAACATACCTGTTATTGCGTCAGGGGGGGTTCGAGGCTTAATCGACCTCAGAGCACTGAAAGATAAAGAGGGCGAAGGAATAGAGGGCGTGATTGTAGGTCGTGCCATATATGACGGGCGCCTTAAACCTATAGAAGCACAGGAATTGCTTAAAAACTAAATGCTTAAAACGCGCATAATACCGTGTTTGGATGTAAAAAACGGACGTACCGTGAAGGGCATCAATTTTGTAGATTTAGTTGACGCTGGTGACCCTGTTAAACAGGCAAAGTTTTATGACGACCACTGTGCGGACGAATTAACCTTTCTTGACATTACTGCTAGTCATGAAAATCGAGATACCATATTTGATGTAGTAAACCGGACGGCTGAGGAGTGTTTCATACCGCTTACGGTAGGCGGAGGAGTCCGCAAGGTAAATGATGTTCGAAAACTGTTGCTCGCGGGTGCCGACAAAGTATCAATCAACACCGCCGCCGTAGAGCAGCCTGCATTTGTGAAGGAAGCATCCGCAAAGTTTGGTTCACAATGCATAGTTGTTGCAATTGATGCAAAACAAACGGCACCGGACAATTGGGAAATTTTCACCCACGGCGGCCGCAAGTCAACGGGTATTGACGCAGTTCAATGGGCCATCCAAATGTCTAATCATGGAGCTGGCGAAATTCTACTTACATCAATGGATCGCGATGGCACTCGATCAGGGTTTGATCTAGCACTCACGCGGGCAATATCTGATGCGATAAAAATCCCTGTGATAGCATCGGGTGGTGTCGGGACTCTCGACCACCTAGTGGATGGAATAAGGGAAGGCCATGCCAGTGCAGTACTAGCAGCATCTATCTTTCATTTTGGTGAATACACTATAGCCGAGGCCAAGGCACATATGGCCGCTGCGGGATTGTCCGTGCGTCCCATAGAAACGTGACATAAAGACACGGATCTGTTATCGCGATAATATGAAAATGGCCAAAGACGATATTGACATTCTCATGCGTCTGTATGAGGTCATCGACAGTCGAAAAACAGATGACGCTGATACTTCGTATACCGCTCAACTTTTCAGTCAAGGGAGCAGCAGGATTGCTCAGAAACTTGGGGAAGAGGCCATTGAAACGGTGATTGCGGTTATTAATGACGATCGCCAAGCTACAATTTCTGAAAGCGCCGATTTAATCTATCACATGTTGGTGGCATGGGCAGATGCCGGCATCCATCCCAGCGACGTCATGGCAGAATTAGGCGATCGTGAGGGAACTTCAGGACTTGCTGCCAAAAGAGGGCGCAACAAATAGAGCACCAACTCTACGGAAAATTTAGATGTCTTACGATGATCAGAATGTTTTCGCAAAAATCCTTCGGGCTGAATTACCCTGCAACAAAGTCTATGAAACCAGACACTCGCTGGCATTTCACGATATAAACCCTCAAGCAAGTGTTCATGTGTTGGTCATCCCAAAGGGATCCTATAAATCGTGGGATGATTTTTCAAAAACAGCCTGTATCGAAGAAAAAACTGACTACATTTCCACTATCGGGGAAACCGCGCGGCTTCTCGGGGTAGACAAAACCGGTTACCGGCTATTGGCTAACCATGGCCATGATTCCCATCAGGAAGTGCCACATCTCCATACTCATATCTTGGGGGGACAAGCACTAGGCCCAATGTTGGAGGGCGGAGATCTCCCAGCAGACGCGCACTATAATCGGGATTAAATACCGACATCATTGCATCTGATTTGGCAAGCGACAGCTTCGGGAAACATAATTTTTTGCTCGCAAATATATGCAATATTCAAGAACAAAGGTGGAGGCAAAAAGCCAATAATCGCGTTAAACACTTCTATTTTTCGATACACCTATAACGTTAAACGCTCTATTGTATTCCAAAGAGTTTTTTCAATTTGAATGTCTTCAAGCCTATTGATTTCTTGTATGCCAGTAGGCGAGGTAACATTTATTTCAGTTAAATAATTGCCTATCACGTCAATGCCAACAAAGGTTAATCCCCGCTCGCGCAAAGCTGGTCCAATTTGCTCACATATTTCGAGCTCTCGATTGGTGAGGAGCGTTTTATTCGCAGTGCCGCCCGCATGAAAATTCGCCCGCGCATCCCCTTTTATGGGGATGCGAGACACCGCGCCAACTGGCTCACCATCGACGAGAATGATCCTTTTATCTCCCTGTCGGACTTCCGGTAGATATTTTTGTATAATAAACGGCTCTCGATATTTTTGTTCAAACATTTCCAAAAGGGAGCCCATGTTTTCATCTCCTGGTGTCATATGAAAAACGTCGGCACCTCCGTTACCAAATAATGGCTTAATTATTATGTCCTCATGCTCTTCTCTAAATTGTTGTATCGCCTCGCGGTCCCGGGCAATCAGGGTCGGAGGCAGAAGACCTTCAAAATGTGTAACAAATAACTTTTCGGGAGCATTGCGAACCTCTGCCGGGTTATTAATAACTAGAGTCTCCGGGTGAATATGTTCAAGCAAATGAGTCGCCGTAATATAGTTCATATCAAAAGGTGGGTCCTGGCGCATTAATACGACATCCACACCCGACAGCTTGAGTGTTTCTTCCGCCCCAAGCGTAAAATGGTTCCCGGGTTCGCGGCGAACTTGCAGTGGCTGCGCCTTGGCAGACAACTCGCCATCCCGAAACACGAGACCATTCGGCACATAGTGAAATAAAGCATGGCCACGCATTTGTGCTTCCAGCGCCATAATAAAAGTAGAATCTGCACCAATATCGATCGTTGATATGTGGTCCATCTGAATAGCAACGGAAAGGCTCATAACTAATCTCCTAACTCGGCCTTAAAACCGGTTGTCGCATCAGGGCGCATAATAAAGCTTTTGTATAATTCTAGCCTCTAATACAAAGTCTAATCTCTTGTTCAATTAATATTGGATTTAAACTTTTGTATCATGTCTTTAGCCTCAGACTGTTCAATTTCTGAATTTGAACGCTCAGCTATAACGTTTAGCGCTGAAATGGCGACGTCCATGTTTCCTAAACGCGCATTCAGAATGCCAACCTCGTGCCACAGACTAAATACATTTGGCGCAAACAAGATCATGTTATTTAATACGCGTAATACATCGTGGGCCCGCCCAGCCTGCTGGTAGCGAAACTTGATGTTATTTTGCAATCTAATCAGTACTTCCCGGTTCCCAACGACAGAATAATTTTCCGGTGTAAGCTCTGCGCTCAGCCCCACCGTGCCCTTTAAAAGCTCACGAAGATGGGAGGCAGAGAGTTGCGCGCCTGCGTTAAAAGGATCAATAATGAACTGCCGCCCCCCAACCTCGAGCTTAAGCAAAAAGTGCCCTGGAAAATTTAGCCCATTAGCCACGCAACCTTGCCCACGCGCCGCGTGTAGATAAAGAATGCCAAGGGCAACAGGAAGCCCTTTTTTTCTATCAATAACTCTAATCAAGTTTGCGTTCTGAAGATCGTCATAGGTAAGCATATCTCCAACATAGCCATTTCTCTCAAACATAACTGTATTAAGCGCATCCACCACACCCACACCTTCCTTTCTGGCAGAGAACACTTCTTGGCTAATACATTCGACGCTGTCACGGTAAGCGGTTAGATCGACACTGGGAAAATCCAAGGCAGCTAAGGCAAGGGCGCCCTCAAATATTTGTATTTCTCCATCCTGGCACCGGCCTATGTTTTGCAAAATTACTTCGGCCTCAGAGCGAGCGCTCACGGTTTGGCTCTAGTCTTATTTATAACTTTAACATAACTCACTACTTTTTTTACATAATCGAGCGCTCTTGCTCGATTAATGACCCGCTCCAGTTCCTTTTTGTCCTCGGCCACGCCGATCAAATAAACTGTCCCGTTAACTGTTTCGATTGAATAATTAATGGATGACACCTTCCCATCAAATAGTAATTCTGATTTTAAACGAGTAGATATCCAGGTATCGCGCGCAAATCCCGCGAGCCCGTTAGATGACGTAATTTGTATTTCGTTGATTACTTCTCTCACACCGTCGGCTTGCCATACTAGTCGCACAGCTCTGAGACGCATTTCCGCTGTTTCAAGCGCACCAGTTAACAGTACACGCCCACTATGGACTTGCAGACCCACTTTCCGCCAGAGTCGTTCATCGTTGTCAGAGAAAATTGTGTTAATTCTGATCCGCAATACTGTGTCATCTACAGTTCCAGAGAGGCCTCGCTCTTCCATTGCCGCGACCCCGACGGTAGCACTTGTAAAGCCAGCCGTACCTATACAGCCAGGTAAGCACCCGGCGACAAGTGTTATGAGAGCAGGAATGGCCGTGAGATTGGCATTTCGAATTTTAAACATAAATCGGTTTCCTTGTCGGAGACGCGTTACGACACGCAAAGTTGCAATATTGGCAAACTCTTATTCAAAACTGAGCAACATTGTGACCTTTGATGAACAACACTTTACTCTGCTCCATCGGTAACTAGTAGCTACCCAAACAAATCGCATAATTCCCTGATTCGCTCCAAGTCATGTTTTAACCTCGTCAGACTGAACTCCAATGATTCTTAGCGTGCGCCCGCCACGATTAGTGCTCGAGAGTAAACTAACTTTCGGCTAGCCGTCGTTTCCGAAACCACAGCCGCGACGGAATCCTTCACGGTCATGCGTTCGAGATAAGCTTCTAGTAATGTATCAATTGCTCCAATGTCTATAGAATCAGAACCGGCCGGACCCACAACTATAATTATTTCTCCCTTTAACATTGGTTTGTCTTTTAACTCCGGTAACAGATCTGATAATAAACCGCGACGGATTTCTTCATAAATTTTGGTTAGCTCGCGAGCGATCGCTATCGGCCGGTCACCGAGGCTCTCCAACATACTCGCCAGAGTTCGCTGAAGCCGTTTGGGGGATTCTAAAAAAATCAAAGTTGAGCGTAGATTGGTTAGTTCGTTAAAAAGATCTGTTTGTGCCTTTTTTTTAACAGGTAGATACCCGCCAAAAAAGAAACGATCAGTGGGCAACCCAGACAATACCAGTGCCATAATAGGCGACGCGGGACCAGGTGTCGCAGACACAGAAATATTGGCGTCAAGGGCTGCAGCCACGAGTTTAAAGCCCGGGTCACATATCAGTGGTGTACCCGCGTCTGAAACCAATGCGACAGTCTTGCCGTTTCGTAACTTTTTTAAAAGACTATTTCTGACCGCCACAGAGCTATGGTCATGGTATGCAATCATTGGTGTCGAAATACCATAAGCCCGTATTAGTTTGGCAGTCACGCGCGTGTCTTCACATGCAATTAAATGTGCAGCGTTAAGTACTTCAACCGCTCGCCGGGATATATCCCCAAGATTCCCAATAGGAGTAGAAACAATATAAAGCCCAGAAACTGCGTCAGTGCTAATCCGTTTACTTGAGTTCGCGCCATCTTTAGGGTCAAACTCAACCAAGTTATTTCTTTTACGAAGCTGTTTATTTCTAGGAATCCGATTCATTGATGAGACTGCTTTCCACTTTACCCGCGCCGTCAGAGGTGATTCTATTGGCGGTGGCTATCACCATTTTTGGGTGCCAAGACACGGGAACTAACGGCGCGCGCAACGCCGGAGTCCGTCCCGTGCTGGCAATTGTTGATTCAAAACAAGCATCTAATCTCGCACACAACTCAAATCCTAAGCCCCAATCGGTAATTATACGGCCGGTCGCTCCCAAGCTTGCCGCCCCTGCGCCAGAGCCAGTAATTGTACGATCCGTCGCCCCTAAGGTTGCCGCCCCTGCACCAGAGCCAGTAATTATACGATCAGTCGTCCCTAAGCTTGACACTCAAATGACAAAGGGTCCAGCCATCAAAATTTCTCACCTCACCCCAAAGTTTAATGAAGTTCGCGTGGGACTGCTTCTTCCGTTGACAGGCCAAGGTGCATTTTTAGGAAAAACGTTGTTCGATGCCGCCATATTAGCTCTCTTTAGCAAGAAAACCGAAAACTTTGTGCTGATGCCCTTTGATACCCAAAGTAGCAAAGAGGGCGCGGCTGCAGCGGCTCATAACGCCGTACAAGCCGGTATAAAACTGGCCATTGGTCCCATTTTCTCAGACGCTGTAACTGGGGCCGCTCCCGTTTTTCAAAACGCGGGAATCAAAGTTATTGCACTTTCAAACAATCAAGCCGTCGCCGAGCCTGGAATATTTCTAGCTGGACTATTTCCACAAGCACAGATTAAGCGATTATTGGAGTATGCATCTAAAAAAGGAAAGAATCGTCTGGCCGTGCTTGTTCCTACGGGACCATATGGGACCCGCATTGTAGGCGCAACGCGATCCGCCGTCTCGGCTGCCGGCATAAAATTGGTTCGAATAGAAAAATATGGCGAATCCGAAGAAGACATTGCTCGGGCGGTTAGAGCCCTTAGTAACTACAATGAACGACGGGCTAGTTTATTAGATCAAATTTCGATACTTAAGAAACAAGGCGACGAAGGGTCCCAGAGAGCCCTTGCCCGCCTACAAGTATTGGAAACACTGGGAACCATCCCGTTTGATTCGCTTCTTGTTGTGGCTAGCGGCTCAGCGCTTGTAAATGTTGGGGCACAGTTAGGTAATTTCGACGTCGATACCAAAAGGGTCCAACTCCTAGGATTAGGTGGCTGGGGGTCAAATAAAACAGGAGCGGAGCCACCTTTAGTTGGAAGTTGGTTCGCAACCATTCCGTTTCACGCTGACGACAATTTCTCTCGGAACTATGTAAAAACATACGGTTCCAAGCCGCATCCACTCGGCACAACGGTATATGACCTCGTTGCGTTGGCTGCAATTATGGGCCCAAAAGATGGCTCGAAATATAACGAAACAAAATTAACGGCCAAAACGGGCTTTTCGGGGGCAAGCGGGCTTTTTCGTTTTCTTGACGACGGCCGATCAGAACATAGTCTGGAAGTGCGCGAAATTCTTCCTCGAGGGAGCAAGCTTATTGACCCCGCTCAAACACGCTTCAGCCCCGAACCTAAATGATACTGTTTATGTAAGAAGGGAAGTTATTAGGGAGTTAAGACGCAGGCGACCGATATCCGTCGACCGTAACCCCTCTGCATCTAGCTGAATCAGACCGCGAGATATAAGCATCTCGATTTTATTCATCTGAAAAAATTCCTCAAAATCCTTGCCAGAGATCTTCTTAAAGGCGTTCCTATCCACACCCCGCATAAGACGAAGGCCAGTAAGAAGAAATTCGTCCACTTGTTCAGATGGCGCCAATGGCTCAAAAACACGAGTTCCATGACCCTTGGATAGAACCGCAGATAGCCACTTTGCTGGGGCACTGATTTGTTCCGTCCTCACACGGACACCATCTAAAGTGAGACGGCCATGTGCACCCGGACCCACACCAACATAATCGCCACCTTGCCAATAAATCATATTATGGCGACATTCTCGACCTTTCTTCGCATAGTTCGAAATTTCAGAGGGACAATATCCCGCATTTTCCATCATCTCATTGGTAATTTTGTATAGGTCCTGGGCCAACTCGTCGTCCGGTAGTGTAAAAGCTCCATTTCGGTGTGCAGAATAGAAAGGCGTGCCCTTTTCAATACTTAGCTGATATAAGGAAAGGTGCCCGGTCTCCAGCATTAGTGCTGTATTAAGCTCACGAACCCAATGACTTATATCCATCCCGGGCAACGCATAAATTAAGTCGAATGAGACGCTTTCAAAGCATTGCAAAGCGGCTAAGACAGCAGACCGCGCACTATTTGCGCTATGGCCGCGACGTAGAAAAATCAAAGAATTATCATTAAATGATTGAACCCCAATGGAAATTCGATTCACTCCCGCACGTCGAAAATCAAGAAACTTTTTTATTTCAGAAGACGACGGGTTAGCCTCAAGGGTAACCTCTAAATTCTCCGGTACTTTCCAATGGCGCGAAACTTCTTGAAGAACGGCAGCCACTGTTTCAGTGGGCATAAGAGAGGGCGTTCCACCCCCAAAAAATACGGTTTGCAATACACGTCCTCGTGTTTGCCCTCCAAAATATTCTAACTCGCTCAGCAACGAGCGGCGCCAAACTCTCTGATCAACATCATCAGCAACATGCGAATTAAAATCACAGTATGGGCATTTGGACTCACAAAACGGCCAGTGCACATAGAGAGATATGAGTTTCTGTGGGTTGTGCGTTCCACAATCGGTTCCTGGTTCAATAACCGAAAAAGAGCGCGTTTTTGAAATATCTGAAGGCAAGTTTATCCTACGAAGACTGGTCATATTTTTCATTTGCTGAAAAACATGCATTATTTAGCTTGAAGAACGCTTTAGATCTGTGACTTTTCGAATGTTTTTTAGCCGGTTCTATCTCTCCAAATGTGCCAACATCGCCCTGGGCAATAAACATAGGATCATATCCAAAGCCCTTATTGCCTCGTGGTGGCCAAACTACACAACCCTCAACATCGCCCACGAAAACTTCCACGTGAGAGTCGGGCCAGGCTAAAGCCAGCGCGCACACAAAACGAGCCCGCCTGTCAGGATTATTACCCAACTCAGTCTGAACACGCCGCATCGCGCCACAAAAATCTTTATTTTGCCCTGCCCAACGAGCGGAATAAATTCCAGGCGCGCCATCAAGTGCATAGATTTCTATACCAGAATCATCGGCTATGGCCGGAAAACCAGTTTCATGCGTTGCCGCGCGCGCCTTTAATTTTGCATTTTCTATAAAACTTGCCCCCGTCTCTTCGGGTTCGGGAATTCCAAGATCCGCAGCGGATAAAATGCGTATTTTTTTGTTCGAAAATAGAGCCGAGATTTCTGCTATTTTACCCGCATTGTGGCTAGCAATCACTAAACAGGGCTCTTTAAATAATCGTACCATCTTAAGTTACCTGCCAAAAACAGCTAATTAATATCCGAGTGCTAGCCGGCAAGCGCCATGCTTTGCGCCGTCGTTAATTCCCCAATTCCTTTTTTTGCGAGCTCTACTAATTGGCCAAAAGCGGTTTCGGTAAAAGGTTCCTTTTCAGCGGTACCTTGAATCTCAACGATACCGCCGCCGCCCGTTAAGACAAAGTTTGCGTCGGTATCCGCTTGCGAATCCTCGTAGTAGTCCAGATCTAAAACCGGGAAACCTTGGAAAATACCGCAAGAAATTGCCGCCACGGAGGTCTTTATGGGATCTTGCGGCAGGGCCCCATAACTTACAAGCTCTGACACTGCTATTTTGAGCGCAACCCACGCTCCCGTAACGGACGCTGTTCTGGTGCCTCCATCTGCTTGGATCACATCACAGTCAAGACGAATTTGCCTTTCGCCTAATAACTCTAGGTCAACTACCGCCCGAAGCGAACGGCCGATTAGACGCTGAATCTCTTGTGTCCGGCCGGACTGTTTACCGCGCGCCGCCTCTCGATCGGTCCGCTCATGTGTTGACCGCGGCAACATTCCGTATTCAGCCGTCACCCAACCCCTGCCAGAATTTCGCATCCAGGGTGGAACCCTAGACTCCACTGTGGCATTGCATAAAACATGTGTATTTCCGAACTTAACTAAACACGAGCCTTCTGCATACGGCGAAAACCCGGTTTTTAAAACCACGGATCTCATTTCATCAGGCGAACGGCCAGAAGGTCGCATTGGTTTCCCCTTTCAAAAGTTAAGACCAAGCTATCCAACACAGGTTTATTGGTAAAGGTTTGAAAACCGCCGTTGACAAAACAGGGCCCGCCATTACATTCCCCACGCCTTTCGGTGAATGATATGAGCGATCCGAATATTAGTATAATAAGTGAATTAAATGACCGGACGCGCGAGGTGTTTCGCGAAATAGTTGAGGCATATGTAGCCGACGGCGCTCCGGTTGGCTCTCGGACCTTATCACAACGCCTAAAAAAACCCCTGTCACCTGCCACTGTCAGAAATGTGATGGCAGATTTAGAGGATATGGGTCTGCTCTATTCGCCGCATACCTCCGCCGGGCGACTGCCCACCGACGCAGGCCTTCGAATGTTTGTTGATGGCTTGCTCGAAATCGGCGATCTGAGCCAAGAAGAACGAGAGAGCATCGACGCGCGCTGCGTCTCACATGGCACTAGCTTAAGCGAAGCACTGAGCGAAGCAACCACACTTCTGTCGGGACTAGCGCAGTGCGCGGGGTTAGTGATAGCACCCAAAACCGCGAGGCCCCTAAAACACATTGAATTTGTTAATCTTGGGGATGGCCAAATTTTGGCGGTACTCGTCACTGACGATGGCTTTGTGGAAAACCGCTTGGTAGACATACCGCCGGGGACCCCACCCGCCGCCCTGACACAGGCTGGAAACTATTTAAATTCGCGGCTAGCCGGAAAGACTTTGGACGGTGCGCGAAACGCTATTTCAGCCGAAATCAAACAACGCCAAACGGAAATCGATTCCATAACCGCAAAACTTATTGACGCTGGCTTAGCTGCTTGGGCCGACACAGACGGCGACAGCGCGAACGGCACATTAATTGTCAAAGGCCAGTCACGTCTTTTAAATGAAATATCAGCCGTCCAAGACCTTGAACGCGTTCGCGGCTTATTTAAAGCCCTGGAAACAGAAGAGCTCCTAATCAAGCTCCTCGATATCACCGAACTTGCGGACGGTGTTCAAATATTTATCGGTGCCGAAAATACGTTGTTTGATCAGACTGGATGTTCATTAGTCGTGGCTCCATTTAAAGCAGATAAACAAACTATCGTTGGAGCCGTTGGAGTGATTGGTCCAACACGACTAAACTATGCTCGCATAATTCCGATGGTCGATTACACGGCCAAGATGATAGACCGACTTATTGGATAGAGGATAAACAACGTGACAAACGCAAAAGAACAGGGAACATCGCCAGAAGAAGTCCACAGCGCAAAAGCTGCGGCTAACTCCCGTGAAACGGACACTGAATTATCATCGAGCGGTTCTGACAATCAAGCGGTACAAAGTGATAAACCGACCGAAGCGTCTGAAAACGACCGCGACCAAGCTACTTGCTCTGAAACGGAAGAACAACCCGACGAAAGTACACCTGAAGAAGAAATAGCCGGTCTAAAAGATAAGCTATTGCGCGCTCTTGCCGATATGGAGAATCTGCGCCGACGCTCTCAAAAGGACCTTGAGGAAGCCCGGAAATACTCAACCATGAACTTTGCTCGAGATATTCTATCAGTTGCAGATAATTTTCGGAGGGCGATTGAATCAGTTCCTGAAATAGACAACACCTCTTTGGATAGTTTTGTTGAGGGTATTTCGCTCACAGAAAAGGAGCTTTTTTCAGCTCTTGAGCGTCATGGCATAAAACGAATAGAGCCACTTGAGGAAAAATTTGACCCGCAATGTCATGAGGCAATGTACGAAATTCCAACAGAAGACGCGGAAAACGGCACGGTTATCGAAGTGGTAGAAGCCGGGTACGTGATCCATGACAGACTTTTAAGGCCCGCCAAAGTTGGGATTGCAAAATCAGCAGTCACTAATGACGACGAAACTTTGGAAGAAAATCATGCGACAGATGATATGGAATAGCCCCTGTCAGTTGTTAGTTGTTTTCGAAAACGCTAGTGTATCGAGAAAGGATCGTTGCCATTTGATTGCGGCGTTGAAGCAGTGAAGGTTGGATCCTCGCCGAAAATGGATATAGCTAGAAAACTTTAGCGCAAGCAATAGCGACAAACTCGAAACAAAATGAATAGCGAACGATTAGATTTACTTAAGCGTTATGAGAGTATTCGCGGTGAAACAGAAGCCATAGCCGACCCACTATCGCCCGAAGACCAACAAATCCAATCTATGCCAGACACAAGCCCAACAAAATGGCATCTAGCGCATGTAACGTGGTTTTTCGAGACTTTTCTATTAGAGAAATTCCAAGAAAATTATAAAACTTTTAATCCAGTCTATAACTTTTTGTTTAATTCGTATTATGAGGCAATTGGGCCCAGATATATTAGAGCAGAAAGAGGCCTTCTCTCCCGCCCCCCGGTCAACGAGGTGATGTCCTACCGTTTCCACGTGGATAGAAAGATCATGGATTTTGTGGAAACCGCCGATGAAAAAACATATGCGGACGCCGCGCCTTTTATTGAGCTGGGACTGCAACACGAACAACAACATCAAGAATTGGTGTTGATGGATATAAAACATGTTTTTTCATGCAATCCCCTAATACCAATATACAGGGAAACCGACACATCAAATGTGAAAGGTCATCACAGTTCATGTTGGTGCGACGTGCCCGGCGGAACGTTTGTCGTGGGTCATGCCGGTAACGGCTTTGCATTCGACAATGAGGGGCCGGCACATGAAACGATAGTTAGAGAGTATTCAATCGCATCGCATCCAGTCACTAACGGAGAATTCCTGGAATTTATAGAAGATGGTGGTTATTCGAATGCTCGATTCTGGCACTCTGACGGTTGGGCGGAGGTCCTTAGACAAGGTTGGTTTGCGCCGCTCTACTGGAGACGCACGAACGAAGGTTCTTGGGAAGAATTTACGCTCTCCGGCGTTGAAAACCTTAATATGGAGGCGCCGGTCTGTCATGTGAGTTTCTACGAAGCATCGGCTTATGCCACGTGGGCGGGAAAGAGATTACCGACCGAATATGAATGGGAGATTGCTGCGAATTATTATAACTGCACAAGTCCATCAGAAGCTACTCATAATCGCCCAGAAAGTGCGCACCTGAAGCCAATAGCCCGGTACACTGCCCAAAAAAACGGACCCTCACAGATGATGGGAGACGTGTGGGAGTGGACGCAAAGTGCCTATGGGCCTTATCCCGGCTTTGTTGCGGCCCCAGGAGCGGTAGGAGAATACAATGGGAAATTCATGGTTAATCAAATAACGCTGCGGGGCGCTAGCTCCGCCACGCCCAGCGGGCATGCTCGCGTAACCTACCGTAACTTTTTTTATCCACACCAAAGGTGGGCGTTTTCGGGATTCCGTTTGGCAGATAGTTGACCAGCCATATATTGCACTGCGACGAGATAGTGCTCTAACTACAGTTCTATCAACTATATTCCTATCAACCTATTAAAACCCCGTGATACATCTACGGCCATCATATATCTGCGTTAAATTATTGCACTATTGTAACACTAGAATTCAATACCTATATAACTGATATATCACTCGCCAAGTGTACACACGAAACTTCTGAGATTTCTAAACGGTCATTTGCGGCTAAGAATTCTCGCAAAAAATGAGGCATTATTATGGGCAAAGCAATCGGTATTGATCTCGGCACAACAAATTCATGTGTTGCGGTTATGGAGGGCTCCGACGCCCGTGTTATCGAAAATTCTGAAGGAGCTCGTACAACGCCCTCTATGGTCGCCTTTTCGGAGGGTGATGAGCGTCTGGTCGGTCAGGCGGCTAAACGCCAAGCTGTAACCAACCCAGAAAACACCCTTTTCGCAATTAAGCGTTTGATTGGGCGCTCGTTTGACGACCCTACAACAAAAAAAGACGAAGATCTGGTGCCTTACAATATTGTTAAGGCAGAAAACGGAGATGCTTGGGTCGAGGCCGATGGCGAAAAGTATTCTCCCAGCCAAATTTCCGCCTTTATTCTTCAGAAAATGAAGGAAACAGCGGAGGCGCACATAGGGGAGGATGTCACTGAAGCCGTCGTCACTGTACCCGCATATTTTAATGACTCTCAACGCCAGGCAACAAAAGACGCCGGAAAAATAGCGGGACTTGAGGTTCTTAGAATCATCAATGAGCCCACAGCCGCGGCCCTAGCCTATGGATTAGAGAAAAACGAAACGGGCACAATTGCGGTCTACGACCTCGGCGGCGGGACGTTTGATGTTTCAATCCTTGAAATTGGTGACGGGGTTTTTGAAGTAAAGTCTACAAATGGGGACACGTTCTTAGGTGGTGAGGATTTTGACGCTCGCATTATGGAGTATCTAGCGGACGAATTTAAAAAAGAAAGCACCATTGACCTACGAGAAGACAAGCTAGCACTGCAAAGACTTAAGGAAGCCGCTGAAAAAGCAAAAATAGAGCTGTCTTCCTCAGCACAAACCGAGGTTAATCTTCCATTTATTACCGCCGATCAAAATGGCCCAAAACATCTCAATATAAAAGTTACTCGAGCAAAACTCGAGGCGTTGGTGGATGATCTGGTTGATCGAACAATCGGGCCATGCAAGTCAGCATTAAAGGATGCGGGTCTCTCGGCGGGGGAAATAAATGAGGTCATACTCGTAGGGGGAATGACCCGAATGCCAAAGGTTATTGAAACTGTAAAAAACTTTTTTGGACGCGATCCCCACCGAGGTGTTAACCCTGATGAAGTTGTAGCAATTGGCGCAGCCATTCAGGCCGGTGTTCTTAAAGGTGACGTAAAAGACGTTTTATTGCTGGACGTTACGCCACTTTCGCTCGGCATAGAAACATTGGGGGGTGTTTTTACGCGTCTGATAGATCGCAATACGACAATTCCAACCAAAAAAAGTCAGGTTTTTTCGACGGCGGAAGACAACCAAGGTGCAGTGACAATAAGGGTCTTCCAGGGTGAAAGAGAAATGGCGGGCGACAATAAATTACTGGGCCAATTTGACCTGGTCGGAATTCCACCCGCCGCGCGCGGCATGCCACAAATTGACGTTGCGTTTGATATTGATGCGAACGGCATAGTTAATGTGAGCGCCAAGGACAAAGCCACTAATAAAGAGCAAAACATTCGCATCGAAGCATCCGGTGGATTGTCAGATGATGACATCGAACAAATGGTTGCTGACGCCGAGGCTAATTCCGAAGCCGACAAGAAAAGACGGGAGATGGTGGAAGCGAAAAATAATGCGGATAGCCTAATTTATACGACAGAGAAAACAATGGAGGAACATGGCGAATCTCTTGACGAGGAAGACAAGACGGCCATAGAGACGGCTATCGCTGATCTTCGAACAGCACTCGAAATGGAAGAGCCAGACCCAGCTGAAATCACAGCAAAAACAGAAACATTAGCGCAAGCAGCCCAAAAACTAGGCGAGGCATTATACAAAGCACAACAAGAAGAAGCAGCTAGTGCCTCTAATATGAGTGGTGATGAGCCCGCAAGTGCTGACGCGGGCACGACAAACGGCGATGACAATAACGCTAACGTGGTAGATGCTGACTTCGAGGAAATCGACGATGACGAACCCAAGGACAAAGCGTCATAGGGTCTTTACCTACAAAACACCAAACGTGACTGCATAGGTAGCAATACCCTTGGGGGAAGGCGCTTAGCCATGGCAAAACCGGATTATTATGACTCACTGGACGTTGATCGTAGTGCTGACGATACAACGCTCAAAAGTGCGTACCGTAAGCTTGCGATGAAGTATCACCCGGACCGTAATCAAGGCGACTCCGCCGCCGAAGAAAAATTTAAGGAAATTAATGAAGCATACGATGTTTTAAGGGATTCGGAAAAACGAGCAGCCTACGACCAGTTCGGGCATGCTGCTTTTGAGGGTGGCGGCCCTGCAGGCAACGCCTCAGGTTTTGGTGGCGGTTTTGCTGACATTTTTGACGAAATGTTTGGAGACTTTATGGGTGGCGGACGTTCCAGCGGGAGAGAAAGAGCTGGGGCCGCTCACGGAGCCGATCTACGTTATAACATGCAAATCAGTCTGAATGACGCGTTCAATGGGATAGAAACTCAAATTAGAGTGCCTACCGCTGTTACCTGCGAGAACTGTAACGGATCAGGGGCCGCCAAAGGGTCACGGCCATCAACATGCACTTCCTGTCAAGGCCACGGAAAGGTCCGTGCCCAACAAGGGTTTTTTACTATTGAACGGACCTGCCCGTCATGTAACGGAGCGGGCCAAGTAATAGCCGATCCGTGCGAGAATTGTAGCGGTGGTGGCCGAGTACGGAGAGAAAAGACTCTAAAAGTTACCGTTCCGGGAGGCGTTGAGGACGGCACGCGCATTCGACTTTCTGGGGAAGGAGAAGCCGGAACGCAAGGTGGCGGGGCGGGGGATTTATATATTTTTGTGGAAGTTGCCCCACACAAAATGTTTCTTAGGGAACAAAATAATCTTTATATGAAAGTACCAATACCGATGATGACAGCGACATTGGGGGGCACCATTGAGGTCCCCACAATTGAGGGAAAGCGAGCAAAAGTTACGATACCGAAGGGCACACAAAACGGGCATCAGTACAGGCTACGAAATAAGGGCATGTCCGTTTTACGCAGTGCGGCTCGCGGAGATATGTTTATTGATGTGCTTGTTGAAACGCCGGTAAACCTTTCCAAACGCCAGGAAGAACTTTTACAGGAATTTGATAGTGAAAAACCAGGCAGCGGAAAAAGTACTACTAGCCCAGAATCGGAAGGTTTTTTTGCTCGTGTAAAAGAACTTTGGGAAGATATTAAAGAGTAGCCCGTTCCACTATTATGAACACATCGTATAAAACTATTGCAAAATGGTACCTTGAATAAAGCGACGTGGATTTTCCTCCCCTTTTCCGAACCTAAATGGTGTGCAACAAGGAAAAGAGAAAACATAGGTAATACAAGATGGCCGAGTTAAGAATTGGAATTATCGGGGCGAGTGGTCGCATGGGGCAGGCGAATATTCACCAAGTAATCGACACCGACAACTGTATTCTGGTAGCGGCATCCGATATGCCGGGCACATCACAGATCGGACGAGATGCAGGAGAAACAGCAGGAAAAGGTGCAATTGGTGTTGAAATTACCGACGACCCCAGTGCAGTAATGGCTGCTTCGGACGCCGTAATCGAATTCACGCTTCCCGATGTAACAGCAAAACACGCTCAACTTGCTGCCGAAGCTCGTGTTGCACATATAGTCGGAACGACAGGTCTAAACATAGAACAAGAAGAGCAATTAAAAGCGGCCGGGGAAAAAACAGTGGTTATGCATGCCCCAAATATGAGCCTTGCTGTAAATTTATTAATCGCCCTCACAAAACAAGTGGCCAGCACACTAAACGACGACTTCGACATTGAAATTTTTGAAATGCATCATAAGCACAAAGTCGATGCCCCTTCTGGAACTGCAGTCGGCTTAGGTCGGGCGGCCGCGGAAGGGCGCCAAGTCGACCTTAACAAGGTGGCACAATGGACACGTCAAGGTAACACGGGCGAGCGTGCACGAGGAGATATTGGGTTTGCGACCTTGCGGGGCGGGAATGTGGTGGGTGATCATACAGCGATTTTTGCAACGGAGGATGAACGCCTGGAACTCACTCACAAAGCCCAGTCACGACAAATTTTTTCACGGGGCGCCGTGCACGCCGCTCTTTGGTCTAGGGGTAAGGCGCCTGGCTACTATACCATGTTCGATGTATTGGGAATTGATCATTAACGGGGAATATCCAAACGGCGGTAATGGATAGACGTTAACTATTGGGTTTCCCAAAAAGAAAGTGGTTAAGGAAATTTTGCGGCCTGCTCCCAACCTATTAATGCCAGTTTTCTGTCAGGGCCCCATCGATATTGTGTATCAAAAATGCTGGTGGCACCAATCACCCGATGACAGGGAATAATAAGAGAGATCGGATTGTGACCCACCGCGCTACCGACGGCACGAACAGCCCGGGGGTGTCCAATTGTTCGCGCCACATCACCGTATGTGAAAAGCTGCCCACGAGTGGTTGATAGTAATGTTTTCCAGACTTTTATTTGAAAGAGGGTACCCTGCACAGTAAGGGTAACCGGCCCCATGGCCTTCGTTCTCATACCAACGAAAATTGCCTCATACGCCGCTTTGGTTGCATCCTGGTCATTGGTAAACAGGCTCCCCGCAAACCTTTGATAAAGCGCGGAAAGAGTGGAATCTAGGTTTTTGTTATCAAAAAACGCTAATGCACATATCTTCTCTTCTATCACTGCAATAACCAGCGTGCCAAATTGGCTATCATAGACACCATATTTTATATCAAACGCCGGGCCTTTTTCCTTGCTTTTTCTTCTCTTTGTAACCTCAAGACAGATCTCCACTTGGTGCGGGAAATGCATTCTCGCGCGAATGTTTCTTTTACGTACACCATCGGTTTGCGATCGAATATCCAGATTGGAAAGGAATTGTTTCGGGCTCAATCCCGACCATCGTAAGAAAGCCGTTTTAACGGCACTCTTTTTCAATTCTAATGAATCCGCGAGTGACTGATTGGTATAATCAAATCTCCGGGTTTTGCGGACGAATCTCATGGTTTGTTCGACAATTTTATAATCCTTCGAGAGTCGAAATATATCTTCTCCTTTAATAAAACCTCTCCCTATTCACCCGGCCGTTATATTGTTCGCGAGAACTGTCAGCATGTTTTTAACTTCTAAATGCCGGCAATACCTCCTCGATGCAGCGCTGAAGTTGCTCGCGGGGGTTGGGGGCAACAAAACGCAATACCGGGGTCGTGCAGCCTGCATCGATATAAGAAGCAATTTTATCTATTACAGACTGTGTTGAACCACATGCAATCCAAGTCTCTGCACGTTCCCGCGAAATTAAGCCAGCGCCGTAATACGATGTTAGAAAACTGGTTGCTTGTTCAAAAGCCTTCGTTTCATCGTCGTTGATGTTGACCATCATATGCAGTGAACTATCAAAGTTGGACATATCGCGCCCAAGCTCCTCCCCATATCTTCGTATTGTTGAAAACCGTTCTCTAAATTCCTTTACGGGCGTGCCATCTGTCTGCCAACCGTCCGCGTGCCTTGCCACCCGACGTAGAACACGGTCAAGGACTTCTTCACTCACCTCGCCTGCCGGCGGATTTACTGCTAAATGTATGGGCATAGGTTTTTGAATTGGTTTAGGTTGAAGATCAACATTTGAGAATTGGTGATATTTACCGTTATGAGTAACCACCTCATCACTCCAGAGTCGACGAAGTATCGAAATACCCTCCACCACTCGACCTACTCGTTCGCGGGATGTAACGCCCATAGTTTGAAGTTCATGTGCATATTGTGGGCCAAATTTATCCGCCCCGCCATTACACACTGTCAGGATTGTCCGCCCCTTAGAAAGAATATCTAGGCTGGCCCACTGCAGGGCAAACAGAATCGGCTCTCTCAGTGGAAAGCTCGCAAGGCAAATTGTCCCAAGCTTCACCTTATTCGTCCGCGTTGCGAGTGCGGAAAGCGTAACCATGGCTTCTACGCGAGGTTTAGACAGAAGGTTATCCCCCACCCAAACGCCATGAAAAAAACCCGATGCTTCTGCTGTTTCTGCCATTTCCATCAAATCATCGAGCGTCCCCCAATCAAATAAAATAGCGCGCGTCGACAAACTAAGGCCAAAATTTGCCTTCATGCTGGTAGCTTCATTTTCTGCCATGAACAAGGGTCCCTACGTGCTTAATAAAATGTTAGAATTGTCTGCGCGACAGTGCGCGCAACTCTTTCGAGATGCGAGATAGGTACAAAATCTGCTTCCAGAACACCCCCTGCACCGCCCACTCCATACATCACAGCCGGAATGCCCGCTGCGCAGGGGCCGCCAGCATCAAAGGTGCCTTGTCCATAATAAATCCCTGGAACTTTTCCATGAATAGCTTCATGGGCCCCCATAAGCCGGCGAACCCCTATCTCTGTGGGATCACAAATCGCTGGCCACATGTGGTTCCCCTGCTCGACTGTTACTTGGAAGGGTGTTAAATCGCCGATAGCCTGGCGAACTTCATCTGTCGCCTTCGCTGGATCATCTCCAGGTAATAAACGGCGATCAATTCTAAGAAACGCGGTTTCAGGCAGGGTATGGGGGGCGAGAGGTTCATAGATCACCTGATAGGGAATAGCATGCCTGTGACCAAGCTGTTCATGGGAACCAGGTAATTCTAGTCCTTTGAGACGTTTCATAACCTCCCACGCACCTTCTATAGCACTGAGGCCTGTAGACGGTACACTAGAGTGTACTGCTTTTCCGCGCACCGTAACATTTACGTCGACCCGTCCACGATTACCCATCGAAATCTTCTCTCCGGTCGCGGTCAGTAAAAGGGCAAAGTCAGGTTTTTGGGGTAGTGCATTAAGAATCGATTCCGTGCATGAGTGGCTGCTTCGGCCCTCGTTATTGAAAGCAACATAAAGCTGGCCATCTAACGTCACATTATTGTCCCTTAAGAGCTTTAATATTGTTAATACAATCGCCTGATGGGATTTATTTTGGGTCACTCCCTGGCCAAATATACAGGGCTCGTCATAGCCCCAGGTTGCGGCATTCTCAATCTTCCCAGACCACGGTTCGTCCATTAGATTATGGTGCTGAACAGGCGTATACACTTGAATCAAAAGAGCTTTTTCACGACCACCGTTACCGATTTCTACAACAATTTGGTTTTCGGGCACATCGATTAGAGTTACATCTCCTATGGCTGTTAATTTTGGCTTAATTTCTTTCTGAACGTAACGAACAAGCACAGGATTATCCGGCTCCATAAACACCTCAGTGCCCATAGGCACCGCCGCTGGAACCTTCGCTAATTCCTGGAGGGTGTTTACTAGATAATTAAAGTCAAGAGCGTCTACGAGAGGTTTGATTGGCATTTTTCCCCACTAATCCTAGTACCTATTATTTCCTCAGCGGAGTGACTGTGGCCCGAGAGTGGCCTACGGTCAATATTGTTTAAGAAGGTGTTTAGGCGTCGCACGGAATTTTAAAGCCTTTTTAAGTACACTCGCCAATTCTGACCTCTCGTCCGGAGCCAAAAAACTTCCGATGTTAACGCTTTGGCCATGGCTCGACAAAATAAGTTGTCTGTCATGTTTCGAAGCGCTTGTAACCTGGACCCTAAGCCAGCTAGGCTCGACCTGCCACCGATTTATCCTTCCGGAAGCACTGACTTGGTCAACCACAAGCACGCGCTTACCCAAGGAGATCCGCTCGTACCTTCGTGCCCGTCGGTAATTAATTTTAAAGGCTAGATAAATTAACAAGACATCAAGACCAAAAAATCCGAGCACCGGCCAGGCGCCAACCGCCACAAAACCGACCCCGGCAATCAACCCAAAAACGGAAATACCGATCATCAACAACCAAAATCCCCTAGAACCTAGGCTGGTGTTGGGTTTTAAAATCACATCAAAAAAGCAATCGTTATTCGGCGCCCCGCACTGTTTTTGTTGCGGCGCGCTTGCACAAGGTTCAATCATAAAACTTATAATAGAAACCACAGCACCAAAGTCCATAACAACCCAAGTTGTGTCGTTATATGGCACTTCCAGACTAACTGCATAACGCCACTAGATAATCCAACAGTTCCCACTACCAGATTCACAAATGTACTAGCAACCAGGCGGCATCCAATCATAAAAGTTTCGTATGGCCTTTTCGTAAACCCCGTTGGAAGTTAAAACATTGTTGATGCGCGCAACTATGCCCTCAAAAGACGTGGACGAATTCTTCCGGCGTCTTTCCGAAAAAAACCCCAGCCCTCGCGGGGAACTTTACTATGTAAACGAGTTTACTTTAACCGTAGCAGTTGTCCTCTCAGCCCAAGCTACCGACGCCGGCGTTAATAGGGCAACTAATGCGCTCTTTCGGTTAGTCGATAACCCAGAAAAAATGGTGGCGTTGGGAGAAAGCAAGTTACAAGATCACATTAAAACTATTGGACTTTATCGTAATAAAGCAAAGAATGTGATTGCTTTATCCAAAATGCTCATAGCTGATTTTGGAGGCCAAGTCCCCAAGACCCGAGAAGAACTCGTTCGATTGCCAGGAGTGGGGCGCAAAACGGCCAACGTGGTACTGAACATTGCGTTTGGGCAACCAACTATGGCAGTGGATACCCACATTTTTCGGATATCAAATCGTACCGGAATGGCGCCGGGAAAAAACGTAGAGCAAGTAGAAAAGAAGTTAGTCAGGAGAATTCCTCAAAACTGGATGCTAAACGCACACCACTGGCTAATACTTCATGGGAGATACGTGTGCAAGGCTCGTAAGCCTGATTGTCACCTTTGCATCGTGCAAGAATTGTGTAAATACCCAGATAAGTTATTAGGATAGATGTATATAATTACAACTAGTGATAAACCATCGTGAAACGAATAGCCGTCTATATTTCTGCATACGATCTGCCCAGCAAAAAATGTTTTTAGCCCGCCACGGACAAACGGAGTTCAATGTTAGATTTAGCCAAACGAGGATCGATCCCGGTATAGAAGATCCTCCGCTTACAAAGCGCGGCATAAAACAAGCCGAAGATCTCGCCCAAACATTGCTCGACCATAACATTAAACACGTGATTTCTAGCCCCTATACAAGAGCCTTACAAACCGCAGAAAAAGTATGCAATTTATTGAAGCTGCCGATAACCGTTGAGCCGGCTGTTCGCGAGCGCACTGCATATATTTGTGATGTTGGTACTTCCGCGAGCATACTCGAGCGCAAGTGGTCCAGCCTAGACTTTTCACATCTTAAAGAAACATGGTGGAACAGAACGGAGGAAACTATCCCGAAATTTCATATGCGCTGTGGCAAATTTCGCCAATCAATAGCTCAAACAGAAAATTGGGCTAATACAATAGTAATTACTCACTGGGGTGTTATTCGCTCTCTCACCGGAAAACGTATCGGAAATGGTGAGCACCTGCTTTGCAATCCTCTAGCCCCACATCCGCCGCTAAAAACGGTTTGGTCATAGTAAGGCCTGATTTAGAAACATCACCTTGTTTAATAAACTCGTTCATGGTAGCCACCGATCACATAAAGTGGGAGTAAATAATGGCGGATAATTCGGAGGTACCACTCGAAAACGGCGCAAATGGTGCAGAGGATAATGGTGTTGAGAACACTGTGCCCTTCATGATTGGCGCGCAATATATTAAGGATTTTTCCTTCGAAAACCCTCGCGGTATTGAAACACTCTCAATTGTTCAACAAAATATGGAAGTAAATGTTGACGTGACTACGAATGCACGGTCTATAAATGATGAGGGTGTATTCGAAGTTTCGGTATTCGTGCGAGCAGAAGCCTCACATGACGATAGTCCGGTTTTTATTGTTGAATTAACATATAGTGGAATTGTGCAAGTCTCAGGAATTCCAGAGGACGATATAAGGCCTATTGTTCTGATTGAAGGGCCGCGCCATCTATTTCCATTCGCTCGTTCTATAGTATCCAACGCCGTACGCGACGGCGGCTTTCCACCCCTGATGATAAACCCGATTGACTTCGGTGCACTGTATGTGGAACAACACGTCGACTCGGAGGGATCAGATATATAAGAGAAGTGGTGGTACAACGTTAATCCCCTGCAAAGAACGTTTTATAGCACTTTTATATACTGAAGAATTTATCCCGTTAAACTAACAAAACTGTCCCTATTTACTTCTCTTCCACAAAGGCTCGTTCAAGGTCCCTATGAAGGCTCTATGTAAAGCCATCTCATCAGCTGACGCCGCGTGCGGACGGGATGGTCGAGTGCATGTCTTTCCGGGTTTCAGCTCTTCAACCCCTCCGGACGCTGGGTTTTTTGCACCCCCACCTAAAATGAAGTCAGGCTCGCGCCCCCCTCGCAATTCGAGATACACCTCTGCTAACAATTCCGCATCAAGGATCGCCCCATGTTTTTCCCGAGTAGAATTGTCTATCCCAAAACGACGGCATAGCGCATCAAGTGACGCAGGTGCGCCGGGAAACGCCTTCCGAGCCAATGAAAGGGTATCGACAATTTGGGTGGATACAAGCCGATCTCTATCCAGTAGTTCAAGCTCCGCGTTTAAAAACCCAAGATCAAACGCTGCATTATGTATTATCAATGGATCCTCACCAATAAAATTGAGAAAAGAGTCCACAATCTTTGAGAATACAGGAAATTCACTAAGAAATTTCTCAGTCAAACCATGAATTTCAAAGGCCGCTGTTGGCATATCTCGATCTGGATTAATATATTGTTGGTAAGTTACCCCGGTAGAAATATGGTTGACTAGTTCAATACATCCAATTTCAACAAGGCGATGACCCGCTTTAGGGTCCAGTCCTGTAGTTTCCGTATCTAAGACGATTTCACGCATTTAAACTCCGTTCGGTCGCTATCCGATCATAAAACGGATCATGTGGCCAATGACTAACTGATAATGATTTTGCGAAATTTAGTACATTCGTCAACCTTCGTAAGGTCTCGCGCTTTCCCCGGTTGCTCGGTATCACAAAATCCGCTCGTCGGCACTTTTCATGATCCGACATTTGCCGAGCAACAATCCCAGTAAACTTTTCTCTTGTCATACCCGGTCTCGCTAAAACCCGCGCCTCTTGGATAAACTGTGGTGCCGAAACAACAATTGATAGGTCACAACGGAAATTAAGGCCCACTTCAAATAACAGCGGTATATCTAGGACCACTATTGGAGATCGTCGAGCAGCGTACAGCCGCAGAAATGAATCTTGCTTCCGTCGCACCAGGGGATGAACTATCTCCTCTAATTCTTTCAGGGCTTCTGGGTCGGAAAAAACCCGTTTGCCGAGAGCATCACGATCTACCTTGCCTTCTTTTACTACACTGGAGAACAGCCTTCCGATTGGCGCGACGGCCGCGCCACCAACACCAAGGACTCGATGGACCGACAAATCCGAATCATAGACTGGTATCCGCAATCGACGAAAAATTCCTGCCGCTGTTGATTTGCCCATTCCTATAGAGCCAGTTAAGCCTATTATAATCATCGGTTAGTTTCGGTAACTAAGTCTGCTAAGACATACTCTCGTAATTGACTGTCCACTTCTGGTTCGGTACCAAACCACTCCCTAAAACCCGGTCGGGCCTGATGCAACAACATACCAAGACCGTCGATACCAATATTTCCGCGGGAGCGGGCTTCTTTGAGAAAAGATGTCTCCAGCGGGGTATAAATAATATCATAGACAACAGCGGATGCCCCCAAGTTGCGCAATCCGAGGTCAAGGTTAGGCTGTCCGGACATACCAAGCACGGTGGTATTCACGACCAGCATTGCGCCCTCTAAAGCTTCCTCGCGCTTTGGCCATGGAATAGGGGTGGTTGGATAGCCGAGGTCGTCGCAAAGTGTCTCAGCCCTATTTATGGTTCTATTCAAAACGCGGACGACCGGCGCTCCCTCCGCTATTAGCGCGGCTACCACAGCCCTGGCTGCTCCGCCAGCGCCCAAAACCACCGCAGGTCCAGAACTAGCAACCCAGGTAGGGTGTGATTCTCGAAGGGCTTCTATAAAACCATATGCATCGGTATTAGTCCCATATAGCAAACCATTTCGGACAGTGATTGTATTTACCGCCTTCAGTTGCTTGGCCCACTCATCGGCCTCATCCACCGCATTATACGCTGTTTCTTTGTGTGGGGTCGTCACGTTTAGGCCAGCAATACCAAGTCCAGGCACCGAGCGGAATGCGCCAAAAGCATCCTGAGGGGTGATTGGAAGAGGCACGTAAACACCGTCTATCCCATATTTCTTTAGCCAAAAATTGTGGATTCGCGGAGACCGTGAATGTTTTACTGGCCAGCCCGATATGCCAGCAACTACCGCGGAGGACGTGAAACTCACTTGTAAATAACCCCTGTTTCTCGCAAATAATGAAGTAATGGAAGTAGGGGTAAACCAAGAATAGTATAGTGGCTGCCCTGGACTTTTGAAAAAAGCTGAGCGCCTAAGGATTCCGCCTTATATACACCTACGGTACTTAAAATATCTAACCCACAACGAGTTATATAATTATCAATGAACTGATCGCTTAGATTGGACCTAATTGTTATTTTTGCCGTCTCTACCGCACTCCAAACACGCACGTTGTCCTGGACAATCACTGCGTAGGATATCAATTGGTGTGATTTTCCCCGTAAAAACCTCAGGTGTTCAGCGGCGATGGCCGAATTACGCGGTTTATCAAAGGTTTTTCCATCACAATCAAGGATCTGATCTGCGCCTAATACTAATTTTCCCGGTTGTTTTCTGGAAATGGTCATTGCCTTCAACTCTGCCAATGCCTCCGCTAGCTCTATACCGGTTCTGCCCGCTTCGCGCATACTTCGCTTTACTTCTTCCTCATCAACTTTTGATGGTTCAACACTGTGTGGTATGCCTGCCCCATCAAGCAGCTTTTGACGGGAAGCGCTGCTCGAAGCAAGAACTATTGTCGTTTGAGGAACAGCGCTCATCTGGTTTTGCATGCCAATCTTAATTAAATCCTGTTTTTAATTATTCTTTAAACTGGGTATAGAGTTGATATATAGCGGCAGCCGTCTCTTCGATAGAACGCCTGGTCACATCAATAACTGGCCAGTTCTGCGCAACAAAAAGCTTGCGCGCTTGATTTATTTCTCTCTTGACCACCGAAATATCCACATAATCTGTTTGGGGTTCCTGTTTCAAAAGAAGCAGTCTATTGCGCCGGATTTGAACTAATCGAGTTGCTGAGGCCGTGAGACCAATCACTAACGTATCCGTTAAGCAAAAAAGCTGGGCCGGTAATGCTATTTCCAGAACGAAGGGTATGTTAGCTGTTTGCAGCCCATAATGGTTTGCTAGGTAAATTGACGTAGGGGTTTTCGATGTCCGTGAAACGCCTATTAAAATCAGATCCGCGCTATCTAGAGAATCCGTGGATTGCCCATCATCGTGCGCCATAACATAGTTAAGGGCTTCTATTCTATCGAAGTATTCGGCGTTTAAAGTGTGTTGTCCCCCCGGCCGATTCACCGTTTTCCTTTTGAAAAACACACCTAACGTCTCTATTACTGGGTCCAGAACAGATATACAGGGAACATTCGCCTTTATACATCCCTCCATCAGAAGCTCTCGGATGCGCGTTGAAACCAGGGTAAAAATTACTGGCCCTGGGTTTTCATGAATTTTTTGTATTACTTGCTCCATTTGCGTTGTTGACCTAATCATTGGCCAAATATGTTCTTGTGCCAAGATGCCCTCGAACTGAGCTATACTAGCTTTTAAAACCCCCTGTGTTGTTTCTCCCGTAGAGTCGGAAATAAGGTGGATGTGGTAATTTTCCTCCACGTTTTTGCCCCTAATGATTCGTTATTTACCAAACAACCGGTGTAACAATATGGGTATAAATAGTTTTTGTAATGAGAATAATTAATTTTATGCCCGTTAGGCGAAATTTATCCGGTGTGCTACTAACCTCTTAGTTCAATATCATATGTCCTGGGGCAAAATTAGTTATGCCCGTTATTCAGATATTTAAAACTCCAAAACCCCACAGTTTGTATCAGAGATTTTAGACAAAGATTTGTGGTTTAAAGTAAACAGCTCACATTCTACATACCTTGTGTGTAGATCTGTGGATATATAAGGATCCCCAAGATTCACAGGCACTACTACTAATACTACCTATTTAATTTTAGTAATTATTTTGTAAATTAAAATACGAAGGGTTTGTATTTCACAAAGTTCCTGGGATATTGGGAAAATCGTGACCAAACATTCTAAACCGCTTATCCAAAGTCTAAAGGGCGAACGCGTTGACCCGCCTCCTATTTGGCTTATGCGCCAAGCAGGCCGTTACTTGCCTGAGTATCGAAAAATTCGAGAAAAATCCCGGGGTTTTCTTGATCTTTGTTATGATTCAGACAAAGCAACTCAGATCACACTGCAACCAATTAAGCGTTTTGATTTCGATGCAGCTATTCTGTTTTCAGATATTTTGCTTTTACCACATGCTCTAGGTCAGGGCCTATCATTTAATGAGGGAGAAGGACCGCGGTTAGATGCGATAAGGTCGTTAGAAGATCTCGAAAAACTTTCGTTAGAACACCTACATACCCGGTTGGCACCGATTTACCAAACGGTACAAAATGTCTCGGCGCTCTTACCAAAAAAAACAGCGTTGATAGGCTTCGCAGGCGCACCGTGGACAGTGGCTGCTTATATGGTTGAAGGTAAAGGCAGCAGGGATTTTATTTATGCGAAAACCTGGGCGCTCGGTGCACCTAAACAATTTCAAAGATTAATAACGCTGTTAGTAAAAGCAACCAGTAGTTATTTAATACAACAAGTAGAGCGCGGTGCGGATGCATTGCAAATTTTTGATACTTGGTCTGGTGTTTTGCCACGATACGCTTTTGTTAAATTCTGCATTGAGCCAATACTAGAAATTATAAACCGGGTGAAAGAGGTTCATCCCGACATTCCTATCGTGGTGTTTCCTCGAGGTGCAACAGTACACCTTCCAGAATTCGTTAAAACGTCAGAAGTTGATGCTATAAGTATTGATTACTCTGCAGATCCTGCTTGGGCGGCTGGATCACTTCAAGACTATGCAACTATCCAGGGCAACTTAGACCCTGTGTTACTGTTGGCGGGAGGTTTGGAATTAACAGTTCAAGCACGACAAATTGTTAAAGCACTGTCGAACGGTCCGCACATCTTTAATCTGGGACATGGCATTCTTCCCGAAACGCCAATAAAACATGTAGAACAATTAGTATCGGTGGTTCGTACACAGTGATCATATGAAGAAAATAGCTGTAGTGGTGTATAATTTAGGGGGACCTGATAGCATAAATTCCGTCTATCCATTCCTTAAAAATTTGTTTTCGGACCCCAAAATATTGCGGATGCCGGCGCCTGTTCGTTGGGTGTTGGCCCGTCTGATTGCATGGCGGCGAACCCCTGCGGCGAAATTAATTTATGCTGAAATTGGCGGTCGGTCGCCGATATTGCCGGAGACGCAAAAACAGGGAGTGGCGCTCCAGAATTTGCTAGAAAAAAACTATAGGGTTTTTGTTTCTATGCGTTACTGGCACCCCTTTGCTGATGCCGTGGCCCGTGACGTAGTAAACTGGAAACCGGAACGAGTTATACTGCTACCGCTTTACCCCCAGTTTTCGTCGACGACAACCAGCAGTTTCATGCGTATATGGGAAAAAGCGGCGAAGAGTGCGGCGTTAAACGCGCCAACGACCCAAATATGCTGCTGGCCGGAAGCAGTAGGTTTTATCGACGCGGTTTGTCGAACAATCGACTCAGCAATTGACAAGCTTCCAGACAATGCGCCCTACCGTATTCTTTTCTCTGCTCACGGCTTGCCGAAAAGTATAGTTGATGCGGGGGATCCTTACCCGTACCAGGTGGAACGAACGGCGGTAGCCGTTATGCGCAAACTAGTTAGGACAGGGGTCGATTATACCATTTGTTACCAAAGCCGGGTCGGTCCGATGGAATGGCTTCAACCTTATACTATTGATGAAATCAAGCGTGCTGGAGCAGAGGGCAAGGCAATTATTGTTGTGCCGATTGCGTTTGTAAGTGAGCACTCAGAAACACTTGTAGAGCTTGATATTGAATATGCAACGTTAGCAAGAAAAGCGGGAGTGGAGATCTATGTGCGTACTGCCACAGTTAGCACGGATCCGTCCTTTATCAGGTCGTTAGCTGATATTGTAACGTCAGCAGGAACAACCGGGACGATGGCTGTGGGAGCAATTTGCCCAGGAGGTTTCAGCGACTGTCCTTACCAGAAGACGACCATCGAAAATGGCTGAGTACTATTTGTGGTTCAAGGCAATGCATGTGTTAGCGGTGACAGCATGGATGGCTGGTCTCCTCTATCTGCCGCGGCTTTATGTATATCATGCGGATGCGGACACCGGGTCGGATAAATCCGAGACATTCAAGATTATGGAGCGACGGCTTTTAAAGGCTATTGTAAATCCTTCGATGATCCTCACACTTGTGTTCGGTGGCCTTATGCTTTCGGTCTCCGATATTGTGCTCTGGCATCAGGTCTGGCCCTGGATTAAGCTTGCAATGATTGTACTATTGCTGGGCATCCATTTCCTGTTTGCGCGGTGGCGTAGAGATTTTGCGGCTGATCGGAACGTAAGGCCGGCAAAATTTTATCGTTGGTGGAATGAGGCGCCGACAGTCCTGTTGATTGTGATCGTTATAATGACGGTGGTAAAACCGTTTTGATTCTAGCGGTCAATAAGTATTATTCGGCGAATACCGGATTATTCATCTCGTCGTTTGTGCTAAAGAGGATCGTATTTGCTTGCGTTGAGCGCTGGGGTGGTCGGGAACGCGTTTCTGAACGCTCAGTGTAAATTCAGAATGTGCTTGGAAGTGGAATATAATCATTGTTTGACTTGTATTTTTAGATCATTTAACTAGGTGGGGTGCATTGGGACGGTGGCCTGCCGGTATCCCGCGTTAAACTCCAAAAATAACCGACAAAACGCTACCCCAGTCTTAGATAACCGCGCACTTATAGCGGATCCAATTCGATTTCGATTCCGTCAACAATCTTTAACAAAATAGTACTTTCAAACATTATGAACCTTCAGGAACTAAAACAAAAATCGCCCCAAGAACTTCTTTCTCAGGCTGAGGAGCTAGAGATTGAAAACGCATCGAGCCTGCGTAAACAAGACATTATGTTCGCCATTCTGAAACAACTCGCGGAAAATGATGTGCCAATATTTGGTGATGGCGTACTTGAAACTCTTCAGGATGGCTTCGGATTTCTTCGGTCTCCAGAAGCGAACTATCTTCCTGGACCGGATGATATTTATGTGTCGCCCAGCCAAATACGCCGGTTTGGGTTACGGACGGGTGATACGGTAGAGGGTGAAATTCGGGCACCCAAAGATGGAGAACGTTATTTTGCGCTATTAAAGGTTGGGCAAATTAACTTTGACGATCCTGAAAAAGTACGTCATCGAATTAATTTTGATAATTTGACACCCCTTTACCCGGAAGAAAAACTAAATTTAGACACCGCTGATCCATCAGTTAGCGATATGACACCACGAATTGTGGACCTTATAACGCCGCTGGGGAAGGGCCAAAGGGGTTTAATAGTTGCCCCGCCCCGGACTGGTAAAACGATGATGTTACAGTCGATAGCAGCTGCTATAACCTCATCTCACCCCGATGTATATCTTATAGTGCTTCTAATAGACGAACGACCGGAAGAGGTCACCGATATGCAAAGGTCTGTGAATGGCGAGGTAATTTCGTCTACGTTTGATGAGCCAGCCTCTCGCCATGTTACCATTTCCGAAATGGTTATTGAAAAGGCTAAAAGGCTAGTCGAGCATAAACACGATGTAGTAATTTTGCTTGACTCGATCACTCGTTTGGCACGCGCCTATAACACGGTGGTGCCGTCTTCAGGCAAGGTGTTGACAGGTGGTGTTGACGCGAACGCACTACAGCGGCCGAAACGCTTTTTTGGTGCCGCACGCAATATAGAGGAAGGCGGTTCGATGACAATCATTGGAACGGCTCTAATCGATACCGGTTCGCGGATGGATGAAGTCATTTTTGAGGAATTCAAAGGCACGGGAAACTCAGAAATAATTCTCGATAGGAAGCTGGCGGATAAACGTACTTTTCCGGCAATGGACATCACGAAATCGGGAACTCGAAAAGAAGAATTATTGGTGGATAAGGGGGTTTTGGCGAAAATGTGGGTGCTGCGCAGAATACTTACACCAATGGGCGTGGTAGACGCTATGGAGTTCCTACTTGAAAAGCTAAAAGGCACAAAGTCCAACGATGATTTTTTTGATTCTATGAATCAATGAGGCCCTACTTATAGATGTGTATAGTTTTTGCGTGGAATAACGATTGAAAATTAGGGCTCTAGGACGATCGATCCCGTGGTTTTCCTGGCAGCTAAATCGCGGTGCGCGCGAGCTGCCTCACGCAAAGAATATTTATGATTAACCTCAATTTTTACCGCGCCAGCCTTTATAACCTTCATCACTTCCGTTGCCATTTTTCTCATTTTTTCGGGGGTGTCTGCAAAATGGAATAGCGTTGGTCGTGTCATGACCAGGGAACCCTTTTGCGCCAGAATCCCGGGCTCAATTGGTGGTATGGGCCCTGAAGCGTTGCCAAAAGTGACAAATAGGCCTTGTTGCTGGAGGCAATCGAGGGAAGCGGGCCAGGTTGCTTTGCCTATCGAATCGTATACGACCGGAACCATGGAGCCTTTGGTGATTTTACGTACTCTGTCCACAAAATTTTCGCGGCTATAGATTATAGGAAAGTCGCATCCATGGGCCTTTGCTAGTCGAGCCTTGCCGGGTGAGCCGACGGTGCCGATTACAGTGGCTCCCAGGTGTTTTGCCCATTGACATAATATTAACCCAACACCACCGGCAGCTGCATGGACCAGGATAGTGTCCCCTTTTGCAATTTTGTATACCTGACGGATTAGAAACTGCACGGTCATGCCTTGCAGCATCATTGCGGCTGCGACATCATTCGGTATTTCTCGCGGGACCTTGATTAGTAGTCCGGTCTCTAAGTTTCGTAGTTCTGAGTAACAGCCGCGCCCGGCGGTGCCAGTGGCAACTCGGTCGCCAATTTTAAAACCGCTGACGCCGGCGCCGACCGCCTCAATTTCACCACACATTTCGCCTCCCGGTGTATAAGGCATCGATACCGGGTAAAGACCCGAACGGTGGTAAATATCGATAAAGTTGACGCCGATAGCTTTTGCGCGGACAGTCACCTCTCCCTTGCCTGGGCGGACGACTTCTATATCTTTCCATTTTAAAACCGAAGGAGAACCGGGTTGGTCGACTACAATCGCTTTGGGCATTTATATTTCCTTTAAAAGGTTTTAATATTGGAGTGTTTCAAACCGCTGTTTCCATGATTAAGTAACGTTGGTCTTTGATTGGTTAAAAAAGCTAATTAAAAACCGTGTAGAGCGTTCCATCCGCTATAAAATTAGCGGTATTGGGGGGCATCCAGAGCGGAAATCGCGCCCAAGACGTTTTGCAAGACAAATAGATCCGAGCCGGCGGTAGCTGGCGGTGTGGTGTCATAAGTACAAAAAGAGCGGCTACCGTCAGCTGCCTTTATTAAAATATTGCGCATCTTTTTCTCGTGTATATTTCTAGCCATATTTTGTTAAGGCATTCATATTACAATAAGAATAACGCTGGCACACTAAAAAGTCACCGGGTCTAACTGGTTTTCGTTTGCAATTTAGGCAAACCTGTTTTGCAGTATAGTAGTAAACGGGCTTAAAGGTGAAAGGGTGTAGGTAAACCCAGCCGCTAATGCGTTCAATTTTCGGGATATTTGTATTAAATTTAAACGGTGAAATGAGAGTGAGGTAATGAAAACGGGTTACATCGATTTGTACTGCGAGCGAACAGGGGCAGAGTACTGGGCGGAACCTTTAAATGCTATGACAAACATAGCGTTTATTTTAAGTGGGGTTGCTATAACCGTTTTGATTCTGCGCGGTAACGCGAAAGGCAGGGTCGGTGTTATTTGGATATTAAACGGGTTAATTTATACGATTGGGGTTGGAAGTTGGTTGTTTCATACCCACGCTGTTTTGTGGGCCATGTTAATCGATATAATTCCGATTGGAGGTTTTATTCTGCTGTATACTTGGAGCGTGTTCAGGGGAATTGTCGGTGCGGGGCTCCCTATTAGCTTTCTGGGGTTGGGGGTTGTGCTAACCATCGCGGCACTAATCCATGGGCTGTCAGGATATGAGGGAGGTGCGTATATTGCTGCGCTTTTTGCTCTCATTAGTGTTGGAACATATTTGCATTATTGGCGTCCGAATTCAGCAGGTCCGGCTCTTTTATGCGGTGGGGCCCTATTTGCAATTTCTCTTGCTATTAGGACTTTAGATCAGCCGCTTTGCGGGCAAATAACAATTGGGACCCATTTTGTTTGGCATATTTTAAATGCCACCGTTTTGTTTATTATTGTACATGCACTGATAAAGCACGGGCGACTAAGCAATTAATCAGTGTATATGCGAATAATGGCGAGTTTTTCGTTTTGCACGATCGTTGAAAAGAGTTTTGGTAATCGTTTTTTTGAGGAGCGTATTAGGTGCGGAAACATTTGGATGGACGACCGAAGGATACGATATACGCTTTATCGACAGCATCGGGCAAGGCTGGGTTAGCGGTATTTCGCATCTCCGGACCGCATGCGGGGGTGACGTTTTTGTCATTAAGTCAAAGGGCGAGACTCCCGGAACCTCGTAAAGCGACGCGGTGTCGCTTAGTGGACCCTGAAAGTGGAGAAGTAATTGATGACGCGATTGGGATAATGTATCCGACACCGGCGAGTTTTACAGGGGAGGACGTTGTAGAGCTCCACGTTCATGGGGGTTCGGCTACAATAAGCGCATTAGCATCGGCTCTTTCGGATAGTGCTGGGTTAAGAATAGCCGCGCCCGGCGAATTTTTGAAGCGGGCATTTTATTCTGGAAAAATAGATTTAACAGGGGCAGAAGCGGTCGCAGACCTGGTGGACGCAGATACCGCAGAGCAGAGAAAACAAGCCCTCGACCAAATGGGCGGCGGCTTGTCAGGAAAGCTAGAGATGTGGCGGACGGACATCATTGAACTGCAGGCAAAAGTCGAGGCGGGCATTGATTTTCCCGACGAGGAAATCCCGACCGAACTACATGACTTGGCTGTTTCTGGGATCAAACGCTTGGCTGCGGATATACGCGAATATCTCGATGATAGTCGACGAGGGGAAATTTTGAGGGATGGGTTTAAAGTAGGAATTCTCGGTGCGCCAAACGCCGGAAAGTCGACAATACTAAACGCTCTAGTGGATAGGGAGGTGGCCATAGTTTCTGAACATGCCGGCACTACACGAGACGTTGTCGAGGCGAGAATAGATATTGGTGGTTGGCCCGTTGTTTTTTTCGATACAGCAGGGCTTCGGAAAACGAATGACGCCGTTGAGAGTGAGGGTGTTAGGCGGGCACTTGAAGTAAGCAAAGGCGTGGAACTTCGGCTTGCCGTGTTTGACGCAAGCGCCCCCATTGATAAGGCTACTTTGAATGAGCTTTCAACGAAAAACACCATTATTGTTGCAAATAAGATAGATAAAACGTGTAAGCCGGTGGAGTGGCCTTCCGATACTAAAGTGGTCGCAATTTCGGCAAAGACCGGGAAAGGGCTAAAGGAGTTGGTATCTGTCCTTAACTCATATATAGCAAAAAGGTTTGAAATTGGGACAAGAAAAAATTTTGTGACTCGCGCACGACACAGAGAGGCCCTTAATGAGAGTTTGGCCGCGCTCGTGCGGGCTAGTGAGGTTACGGCTGCAGAGCTTTTTGCGGAAGACCTGAGACTGGCAGCGCGGTCGCTCGGAACGGTTACTGGTCGCGTCGATGTAGAGGATATATTGGACCGAATTTTTTCGGAGTTTTGTATTGGCAAATAATTAGTTTTAAACCCCACAACACAATTTGTTTCACGTGAAACACATGGGGGTCTGTGTGCTATCTTAACTTTACTGCGCGTTGGGTTAAACATATATTGACGTCGATGACTAAAAATCGCAACACTGGGGATGTTATCGTTCGTGGGGGGGGGCACGCGGGGTGTGAGGCCGCTGCCGCTGCGGTGCGGATGGGCGCTGTTACAGCACTGATTACTCATAACCCAAAGACAATTGGAGAAATGTCGTGTAATCCAGCGATCGGTGGTCTGGGGAAGGGCCATTTGGTGCGGGAAATTGATGCCTTAGATGGCTTGATGGGCGTGGTTACCGATGCGGCGGGAATACAATTCCGCATACTCAACCGCCGAAAAGGTCCAGCGGTGCAAGGTCCCCGCGCTCAAACCGATAGGGCATTGTATCGTAGGGCAATGCAGCGCGTTTTATCCGATTTGCCCAATTTGCATATTATCGAGGGCGGTGTGCATGACCTAATCCTCGGTGATAGTGACACTGCACCGCGGGTGCTAGGAGTCAAATTGGAGGATGGGCGTGAACATCGGGGGAATGCTGTTGTGCTCACTGCGGGAACGTTTCTGAGGGGCACAATCCACATCGGCGAAAAACAAACTGCGGCCGGCCGCATCGGCGAAAAACCTGTGTTTGGCCTGTCTGCGACCCTAGAACGGTTAGGATTGTCATTAGGGAGGCTAAAAACGGGGACACCGCCGCGCTTAGATGGCCGCTCAATAGATTGGTCGGGCCTGGAAGTGCAACATGGTGACCAACCCCCAGTCCCATTTTCGGCTATGACTCACAAAGTCGAGACGCCGCAAATTCCTTGTTACATAACTCATACAAATTCTGAAGTGCATGATATTATTCAAAACAATATCCATCGTGCTCCAATTTATAGTGGCGCAATAGAAGGGGTTGGTCCGAGATATTGTCCATCGATAGAAGATAAGGTGGTTAGGTTTGCGGATCGTTCGCGTCACCAGATATTCTTGGAACCGGAAGGTTTGGATGATGATACGGTTTACCCAAATGGAATATCAACCTCTTTGCCACAGGAAGTACAAACGAAATTTTTACGAAAAATTACCGGGTTAGAGCAAGCAAAAATTGTAAGGCCGGGTTATGCAATAGAGTATGATTTTGTTGACCCGCGGGAGCTCCTGCCGTCCCTCGAAACGCGGCGTGTAAGCGGGTTATACCTCGCGGGCCAAATAAACGGAACGACAGGTTATGAGGAGGCCGCTGCACAGGGGCTAATGGCAGGGTTAAATGCGGCTAGAAAAAGTGGCGGGCAACTGACAGCTTTTGTACTAGATCGAGCTGATGCCTATATCGGGGTGTTGATCGACGATTTAATTACCCGTGGCGTCTCTGAGCCGTATCGAATGTTTACTTCTCGGGCTGAATATCGTTTATCTCTAAGAGCGGACAATGCCGATCAACGGCTAACACCCATTGGGTTGGAGTTGGGCTGCGTACGTGAAAAACGCGAGGCGGTTTTTAGGGAGAAAATAGTTTCTCTTTCCACGGCCCGAGAGAGGCTGGCTGCCCTAAAAGCATCTCCCACACAATTGGTGGAAAATAAAATTAAAGTTTCTCAAGATGGTACCCCTAGAACGGCGCTGAAACTGTTAGCCCATAAAGGTGTAACAATTGAAAAAATATACAAATTATGGCCTGAGCTGAGAAGGTTTTCCAAGCCAACCCTGGAACAGCTGGCGACAGATTCCCTTTATGCCGGCTATTTAGAGCGGCAGCGCGCTGATATTGATGCCTACCGCAAAGATGAAACACTGGTCTTACCTGACGCCCTGGATTATTCAGTGATCGGTGGCCTCTCCAATGAGATGCGCGAGAAACTATCAGGCGCGCAACCATTAACGATTGGTGCAGCGGGCAGGATACCTGGGGTGACGCCCGCGGCCATAACGGCTCTATTGCGTTATGTTCGCCGCGTTGCTGCCTAATATGACGCTTGCTAATGTTACGCTAACAAAAGAAGATTTCGCTCGTGACAAATATGTTTCACGTGAAACAATGCACAAACTCGAAATCTATGCGGATCTTCTAATACAAAACCAGAAAACGCTGAATTTAGTGGCAAAAAACACTCTCGTCGATCTTTGGAAGCGTCATATGTTAGATTCTTTGCAACTCATTGACCACTTGCCTAGTTCGACTCAATCAATCACGGACCTTGGCAGTGGAGCAGGGTTTCCTGGCCTTGTGTTGGCTATTTCAACTGGACTACCGACCCGATTGGTGGATTCGCGGCAGCGTAAGTGTGTATTTTTACGCCATGTTATTGAGCGAACCGGCGCGCCGGCGGCGGTAATAAACGGTCGGATCGAGAATTTGTCCACCGAATCGAAGAAAAAACCTGTGGATATTATTACAGCACGCGCACTCGCACCGCTCGATAGATTGTGCGAAATGGCAGATTCACTGGATGCGCGGACTTGCTTATTCATGAAGGGCGTGCGCTGGCGGGAGGAATTGACCAAAGCCCAAAAACACTGGACAATGACGTTGCAAACCTTTCGAAGCCGAACATCACACGAGAGCCGGATATTGCGAATAAGTAATTTAAAGCCCGTCCAACACGTATAATGTCGAAGGGGTTTTTGGCCGTGCGCCGCGGAATCACCGGACTATTACAAATGTTTTATAACCCTCAAAATGAACTATAAATACGGATAATGCTCCCAATAAAAGAAGATGCGGCTTTAGGCGGCAAGAAAATTGGCAACGGACGTATTATAGCGATTGCTAATCAGAAGGGCGGTGTAGGCAAGACAGCAACGGCTATTAATCTTGCTACGGCATTGGCGGCAGTAGGTCGCGAGGTCTTAGTTGTTGACCTAGACCCTCAGGGTAATGCCTCAACGGGATTTGGTATCGAAAGCTCGCGCCGCCATGTTGGCACCTACGACCTTTTACTTGGCGGCACCACATTGAACGAAGCACTGCTGAATACCGAAATCCCAGGATTGCAAGTTTTGCCCTCTACAATCGATCTTTCGGGCGCAGAGATCGAACTTGTTGCTGTTGAGAAGCGGGAGTACCTGCTTCGTGATGCAATAAGTTTAGGGGATCAAAAATTCGATTACATATTTATTGATTGCCCCCCCGCCCTCGGTCTGTTGACTTTAAACGGTTTGGTGGCTGCGGATTCTGTGTTGGTGCCTCTACAGTGCGAGTTCCTGGCACTTGAAGGGCTGAGTCAACTTGTAAAAACCATTGATAGAATAACCCAAAAATTCAACCCTGGGTTGAATCTCGATGGTATAGCGTTAACGATGTACGATGTGCGGAATAAGCTATCAGCTTTAGTTGAGGAAGATGTTCGTCGATTTTTTGGAGAGAAAGTTTTTGATACTATTATACCTAGAAATGTAAGGGTGTCAGAGGCACCTTCGCACGGCAAACCGGTTCTCTTATATGATTTGAGCTGCGCTGGGTCCCAGGCTTATGTTCGATTAGCCTCGGAGATGCTCCGGCGACACCGCGTTTCTCAAAGCGAAAAAACCTCAACCGAGATTAAATGGTCGGAATCTACTGGAGAAACATCATGATCGATAATAAATCGCGCCCGAACCAACTTGGTCGTGGATTAGAGGCCTTATTTGGCGAATCTCGTTCTGAGTATAAGGGGCCAGGCTCGGAAGCCGGCTCAATGGATGAAACGACTAACCTGGCCGCCCGAACCGTATCAATCGCGAAATTGGTACCTAACCCTCTTCAACCACGAAGCCAATTTGACGAGTCTGGTTTGGATGATTTGACAGAATCTATAAAACAACAGGGTATTTTACAGCCCTTAATTGTTCGCCCAAACCCCGTTGATAAAGAGACATATGAAATTATTGCGGGTGAACGCCGTTGGCGGGCCGCCCAGCGTGCACAGGTTCACGAGGCTCCAGTTATAGTCCGTGATCTTTCTGATTCGGAGGCGTTCGCCGTTGCGTTGATCGAAAATATTCAGCGCGATCAATTGTCGTCGATGGAAGAAGCGGCTGCTTATGCCAGGTTGGCAGCTGACTTCAACCAAACCCAAGAGCAGATTGCGCAGGCGGTCGGGAAAAGCCGACCCCATATTTCAAATACAATGCGTTTGTTAGATCTGCCGGAAGATGTCCAGACTTTGGTAGTGGATCGTAAATTAACAGCGGGCCACGCTCGCGCTGTCCTGGGGACCGAAGACCCATCGGCGCTTGCGAGCCAAATTGTGCGTAAAGGGTTATCTGTACGCGAAGCTGAGCGCCGAGCTAGCGGCGGTATTCCTAAAACGAAAATCAAACGTGCAATAAACGCTAAAACCGCAGATACCCTTGCGTTAGAGGGAGAATTAACCCGGACTTTAGGGGCAAAAGTTGTAATAGACTATAACGGTACCGGCGGATCAATCCGTCTCAATTATCGATCTCTGGAACAATTAGATGATATAATTGAGCGTTTGCGAAATTGAGGCCCAATAATTTAGGGTGATCAGGGTATATCTTCTTTAGTCAAAGCATATCTGAACAGCCCGCGCGGGTCGCCCAGTATTCCCAGGCACGATAGAATTCCCGACCGTCGGCTCTCATTTTTTGTCGGAGGGTTACCTCTCCGGCAGTCAAGGCTTTCACACGATGGCCAAATTGGAGTGCGGTCGTAAGTACTCGTGCGTTTCGAGCAAGCATAATAGAGATGCGCACGACTTCCGAAATCGATCGTCCCGCGGAGGCAAAGCCATGACCACGCATTAAGACTACACGGTTAGTTCCTAATTCAATTGCCAGATCTCGGCCCTGCTCGATGTTAATCACAAGCAAGGTTGTATCTCCGAACTTTTCCGCTATGTCCCAGACTGGTGCAACAGGGCCTATAATTCCCGCGGAATGGATCACGGGAATTAAAGACTCGCTCGAAATAGTATAGGGTAGGATTTCCTCAGCATGACTGTGGACGACAGCGGACGTTTCCGGATTGCGTTCATATACGGCGCCATGGATAAAACGTTCCAGGTAAGGCGTCCGTTTATCGCCACCGATCGGTGTTCCGTCCAGTCTAAACTCCATTATGTCATTGCGTTGAACCAATTCCGGACTTCGTGAACATGATAAAAAATAATGCTCTGGGTTCTCGGGATTTCGTACGCTGATATGTCCGTATGCATCCAGTATGTTTTCGTTCGCTAGAATCCGGTTTCCAACAACGAGATCCCGCAGAACACCTTCTTTGTCGGGCATAAACTGCTTCCTTTGGTTTGGATTAGTATTTGGGGTGTGTTTAACTCGCCCCGATGGGGCTTGCTGCCCCCAATCCTATTTCTTTCTGAAAAGTACGCTTTAATATTATTAACGCACTACAGTTGCGCCAGCCATGACGGCTAACCTCATCAAAACTCGGTCGCAAATATCCGGTGCCGGGGCATTATTTTTTTTACACTCTATTTCAGCGTGAATTAATGAGTCTCGAGCACGACTCAAGAGTTCCGGACGCCACTTTTGCACCTGATGTCGAAAGGCTGCCTCTCGTCTAAAGAAAATTGGTGGCCGTAGCTTTTTTATTGCTTGGTCAGTTGATAAGCCTTTTGTGACATAGGCGCATGCTTGCTCAAGTCGTGTAAAATGGCGATTTGTTGAGCGTAGAATTGAAATTGAAGAGACATCCTCAAGATGTGCGCGCGACAGCGAAATGGCAAGATCAGGCAAGTCGCCGCCCGCTGCGGCATAAATTACATCGTCAATCGTCAGAGCAGCAGCGTCGCCAATGATTGATTGGGCGTCTACTAGCGTCACGGTTTTATTACCCGCCATATATAGCTTTAGCTTTTCTAACTCCATACGGCTAACCATGCGATCGACGCCGAGGTTTGAAGCAATCCAATATATGACGTCAGGGCTGGCGGACAAGTTTTCTGCTAAAAGTGTTTCCCGGACCAAAGCCGTTAGGCCCTTCCCATCATCCAAATAACAAGGGATTGCGGCTGCGTGGTCACTTTTCTCAAATAGTGCCCGAAGTTTGGACCGGGGCGACAACTCCCCCCCTTCTACGATTATTAACGCGTCACCTTTAACACTAATCGCATGACTGACCGCGTCCGTTATAGCGTCCGAGGCTTCGCGAATTCGAATAACCCGTCTTGAGCCGGTAATAGAAATTGTGGAAGCTTCGTCGGTTATGCGAGAGGGATCATCACGAAGGGCAGTTTGTGTAAATTCAACAACGTTGAATGGGTCCGAAGGGGCCCCCGCAACGGACGTTAAAGCAGTTACGGCACGTTCTCGAATTAGGCCTAGGTCTGGACCATAAATAAGTATTGCAAAGATGGTTCCTGGTACTGCTGATACAAAAGCGTCGGCCTGATTTGCAGAAACTTTCATTTTTTGTCCTTGACGTTTTGTCTCTGTATCAACCAAACAGATATCCGGCTTTTTATATTTTGTGCGAGAGTTCTAACGCCTCGACGACGCGCGTCCCGAAGAGCGCTTAGAGTAGCGAAATCAGAGGTGAGGATATCATAGCTACTGACTGAACGGCTGCGGCCTATATAAATAGATTGACCATTTTGATCCTCGGTTACCTTAAAGGTGGCATCCAGTATTAAATTAGCCCGTGTTGCGACATCGTCTTTTTGTATGCCAAGTTCGTTAAGGCGTTCGACAAGCGAAACCGCTACATAAAAACGGGGTGTTTCGACATCAGCGCCGTGGCGCATTTCTTGGATTAACTCGTTTCGGAGCATTTGCCCTATTCGGTCAGGTATAGGGTTTATTTTAAATGTTGCCAGGTTAGAAATAGTGGCTGGGGATCCTGGGCCGTGGATGCTAGTAAACCCGCATCCCGAAGAGAGGAAAAAAATACTCACAATTACACAGCAAATACAACTCTGAACCCCCGTGCGTGGCCCGGATTGATCACGATATAACATTGATAATCCGATTGGGGACGTAGATGATCCTTTTTATTTCGTTATCTGCAATAGCTGCTGCTACTGTTGGAAGGGATAGGGCCTCTTTTTCTGCGATTTTTTGGTCGGCATCGCGATCAATTTTAATTGTACCGCGCAGCTTTCCGGAAACTTGTACCGCAATTTCGACCGTGTCTTTTTTCAAATATTTTTCGTTAGCAGTAGGCCAGGGGCAATCGGTAACTAGTGTTTTGTGGCCTAAACAGTTCCATAGTTCTTCTGCCAGGTGGGGCATCATGGGTCCGAGTAATAAAGTCAGCGTTTCTAGCCCTTCCCTCAGACTGGCCTTGTGTTCACTAGGCTGCGCATTCCCGAGTACATTAACAAGCTCATAAATTCGCGCGACAGCGCGATTGAAGTGGAAAGTTTCTAGATCCGCCGTTACACCAGATACGGTTGAATGTACCGCTTGTAGCAGTTTCGTGTCTTCTTCTGTTTCAGAAACGGCGTCGTCTGATAAAAACCCCTTTGAACAGGACGCAACCAGGCGCCACAGGCGGTTGGTGAAGCGCCAGGCGCCGGTTATACCGGCCTCCGTCCAATCGAGGTCCCGGTCAGGAGGGCTGTCGGAGAGCATAAACCATCGCGCTGTATCGGCACCGTACGAGTCTATAATGTCCTCTGGATCGACCACATTTTTTTTTGATTTGGACATCTTTTCGGACCGACCAACAATTATTTTATTACCAGTCCTGTCGTCGATCAGCGTCTTGTCTTCTGCTTCTTTTACAGCGGTAGGCTCAACCCAATCGCCATTTTCCAAACGATAAGTCTCGTGACACACCATTCCTTGAGTAAACAGGCCAGTGAACGGTTCAGCTAGGCCCGAGTGCTCTGTCTGCGTCATCGCGCGCATAAAAAATCGTGAGTAAAGTAGATGGAGTATCGCATGTTCCACGCCGCCAATATATTGATCGACTGGAAGCCAATATTCTATAGCAGAAGCGTCCGTTGGTGTTGGTGCGTCTGGGGAACAGAAGCGCGCAAAATACCATGAAGAATCGACAAATGTATCAAACGTGTCGGTTTCGCGGGTGGCTGGTTTTCCACAGGAAGGGCAATCAGTTTTCCGCCACAAATCATGGGTTACGAGAGGATTTCCGGGGTGCTCAAATGAAACATCGTTTGGCAAAACCACGGGAAGATCTTTTGAGGATACGGGCACAGCGCCGCAGTCATCACAGTGTATTATTGGAATGGGGCAACCCCAATACCGTTGGCGGGAAATTCCCCAGTCACGCAATCGGAAATTGATCTCGCGCGCGCCCAAACCCATGGCTTCTATTCTTGTCGTAATCGCGATTTTTGCATCTTCGACGCTTAATCCATCTAAAAACTCAGAATTTCTTAATAGCCCTGGACCCGTGTACGCTTCGTCGGATATATCGAAGTTCTCAGAGCCCTCAGGAAGGACGACCGGCAGAACATCTAGGCCATATTTGTTTGCGAAGTCTAAATCTCTTTGGTCATGCGCCGGGCATCCGAAAATAGCGCCAGTGCCGTAGTCCATTAGTATAAAATTTGCCACGTATAGCGGTATCACTTTATTTTTAACAAAGGGGTGCCTAATTTTTAACCCACTATCGAAACCTATTTTTTCAGCTCGCTCTATAACCGCCTCCGCAGTACCTCGCCGGCCACATTCCTCTATAAACGCGGCGAGGTCGGGGTTTTCATTTGCCAACTTATGAGCGAGCGCATGTTCCGGAGATATTGCACAAAAGCTTGCACCAAAAAGAGTGTCTGGCCGCGTCGTGTATACTTCGAGTCTGTCCGCATGTCCGACAATCTCGAATTTAATACGCAATCCCTCGGATCTGCCAATCCAATTAGATTGCATTAGGCGCACTTTGTCAGGCCAACGCTGCAATAATTCTAGCGAATCAAGCAGATCTCCGGCGTACTCAGTTATTTTAAAAAACCATTGTGACAAGCGTCGTTTTTCTACCGGAGCACCCGAGCGCCACCCTCGGCCGTCGATGACTTGTTCGTTGGCGAGCACAGTTTGGTCAACGGGATCCCAATTCACCCAACTTTCCCGGCGGTCTATAAGTCCGGCGGCTAAAAAATCAATAAACATCTGCTGTTCGTGCTTGTAATAGTCAGGATCACAAGTGGCAAATTCTCGGCTCCAGTCTATGGAGAGGCCCATCATTTTTAATTGTCGGCGCATACTTTCAATATTGGAGTAGGTCCACTCCGCGGGATGCACTTTCTGTTCCATTGCGGCATTTTCCGCCGGCATACCAAAGGCGTCCCAACCCATCGGGTGCAATACATTGAAACCTTGCGCTCGCTTAAAGCGGGCCACAACATCGCCCATTGTGTAATTGCGAACATGGCCCATGTGAATACGACCAGAAGGATAGGGAAACATTTCGAGGACATAATATTTGGGGCGATCCGGGTCCTCAAACGCTTGATAGCAGTTCCGTTCTTCCCATATCTTTTGCCAACGCGTTTCAGCGTCCTTGAATGGGTATCGATCAAGGTTCATATCGGAAACCATCATTAAACGTAGTTTTTAACAAATGAACATATATCGGGATCGGGATGTTCTACTGAGTGAAACATAAAACAATTCTCTATTCATTCTCAAGAAACTCACAGTATATATTATTTTGCAAATCGCTGTGCCGCCACCCGAAGTTGTCGTGCTCGAAAAAGAATTTGATCTTCCAGCTTGACCCCAGTTTCTTTTTTCACCGGCGCTTCAACCCAATTTCCCGCTGTTTTTATTTGCCGAAAAACCGAAACTCTTACGCCGTCGGACGAAAGCGTTCGATCCAGGATATAGACATTTAGCTTCACTCGCTCCTTAGGTGTGCCCGGTGGCGTATACCAATCAGTAATCACTACCCCGCCAAAGGGGTCGGCAGATTTTAGAGGTAAAAATGCCAGCGTGTTGAGAGTTGCGCGCCAAAGGTAGACGTTAACACCTATGCCACCGCCACCCTCCCCGCGACGTTTTTTACTGGTGCCAAAAAGATCGTCCATGGAAAGTCCGCCGCTACCCCCTAATATGGACCCCTCCACGGCCGGACTACCGTCCACCGTGGGCGGCAGGAGATCTGGATCATCCTCGGGTTTTATAAAGCTGGGGTTTCCGCAGGCGCTAACCAAGCCAAATGTGGAGAGAATTAGAGCTAAAAGAACTTTAGATGATTGCATTACCGGTCGAAACCTTTCTACCCTCGTTTATAATTTTTTATTCAATAACTCAAATTAATATTCTACTGAGTGGCTAGCTAAACACCCCGGATGTGGCATTTTTGTCACATTTGTGATAAAAATGCCTTAGATTCGTTGAGAATGCTTGTATTCCCGGGTCATTGAGACTTAAAAAGGCGTTGTGGTAAAGACAGCTTTGGTGGTGTTAATGTTAGTGCCCCACCTTACAACGCCACACTTTATATATAAAGCTATAGGAAATATTATGAAAAAACATCTTCTTACAACTGTTCCGGCAATTGCACTGGGCCTTGCGCTTAGTGCACCGGCGGAAGCTAAGATTAAACTAAAGATAGGCGGTTTTATCGACAAGCACATCGGTCTTGGCGAGAATGACAGCGCCTATGACAGCGGGCAAACAGCCAGTGAAATAGCTTGGGACGTAAAAGACGATTCCGAGATTCATTTTACTGCGTCTGGCAAGCTCAATAATGGAATGAAAGTAACCGGCCGTATGGAGCTTGAAGGCGGAACGCATATTTCTGCTGACGCGGTTGACGAAACCTGGCTCAAACTCGACGGTTCCTTTGGTCAGATTATCCTTGGAACACATGACCTTGCCGGCAAGCGTTTGACTGCTGGCGTGCAGGGTTCATTCCTGATGGGCGCTGGCCCCGCACTTCCCTATAATGTTGGGAACTGGGTAAGCAAACCTTCTGGTGTTAAGACTGAGGGTACCGCCCACGTCGAAACGTCCAGTGACGGCGATGGCGTCTCCTACATGTCTCCGCGTGTCAGCGGCCTGCAGTTTGGTATTGGTTATGCTGCTATGTCCACGCAAGACAGCAACGCCAAGGCTACCAAGGCTGCGGATCACGAACATGTTTCCGGCGGGTTGAATTACTCGACCAAGGCTGGCGGCATGGGCGTGACAGTTGGCATTGGCTTTGCAACTGCGAAGTCAGGAACAGCCGCCTCGGGGGATGATGCCCTTGAAGTTGGCTACGGTGTCAAAGTTAAGTCTGGCGCCGTTGAAGTTGCGCTTTCCATGCATGACCGGGCTGAAAGAGCTACAGCTTCGGCAACTGGTGGGGCCGCTGGTTCAGACACTTATGAGTTTGGTGTCCGATACACGATGGGCTCGAGCAGGTTTGCGTTCGTGATGGCCGATTCTACCAATAATGGCAGCCATAATACGGGTGCCAATAATGATGAATCGCGCACGTATGGTGTTTCCATGAGCCGATCGCTCGGTAAGGGTGCGACGTGGCATGCAACTTATTTTATGGCTGATCATGACGAAGGCACCTCAGGTGCGGCGACTTCGACCAGCAACGACGGCTATGCCATCGTAACAGGTGTTAAAATTAAGTTCTAATCCTGTATAGAATAACTGAGTATTAGAGGGCGGCTTTAGGGCCGCCCTCTTTTTATCTGGTTTGAGTTGAATTCCGCGTTGCCCTACAATTTGAACAGATGCCACACTGCCCGTGTATGAAAAAGTGTTTTAAACAGCAACACAGAGTTTTATGAGTGCCGAAGTTGTAACGTTAATTAAAGAGCGACTAGAAAACGTCCATCAGTTAATTGTCGGGGCCGCCAGAGAAGTTGAAAGGGCGGCGGACGATATTTCATTGATCGCAGTTTCGAAAGCGCAGCCGGCGGGCCGGGTTCAGGCGGCGTGCGCGGCTGGGCACAGGTGTTTCGGCGAAAATCGTGTCCAGGAGGCCCAAAAAAAATGGAGTGTAATACGCGAAGAATATCCCGATGCGGGCCTCCATCTGATCGGACCGCTGCAAACCAATAAGACATCTGACGCTGTAGGATTATTTACGGCTATCCACACACTCGATCGAGAAAAGCTCGCACGGTCGCTTTCCAGGGAGATGGAAAAACAGAATTTGGCGCCGGAAGTTTTTGTCCAAGTTAACACAGGCGAGGAGCCGCAAAAGGCAGGTATTTTGCCAGCACACGCGGACAGTTTTATAAATGAATGTCGGACAACCTACGGCCTTCCGATTGTTGGATTGATGTGCATCCCCCCGCAGGCTGAACCGCCGGCCCTTCACTTTGCGTTCCTGTCAGAGATAGCGAAGAGGAACGGGCTATCGCGCCTAAGTATGGGGATGTCGGCAGATTTTAAAACCGCTGTGCGTCTCGGGGCGACGGAAGTTCGAGTGGGGACCGCTATTTTTGGTGCTCGTGAGTAAACTCTATCACCAGGCGATCATTGTTGGGCTGCCAAAGACGAAGAATTTCTCTAAGATCCGGTTCCGAAAAAGCAATACATCCCTCAGTATTTTGGGATTTGTCTCCCTTTGTTAAGTGCACAAATATTGCACTTCCCGCTCCAGAGATCACGGGGTCAGTGTTGTAATCAGTTTCTACAACAATATCATAAGCTGAATCGCTTCGGTATAAAGCTTCGTAACTGGCGTGATACGGCGAGGCCACAAGGCTGTTATAGTTATGGTCTTCCGGCGCATCACACCAGCCATCGGTGTTCTTTATCTTAGCCAATTCGAGACCCGTGATTGGAGGTAAAATCCGATCTGCACGATAAAAGACTTTGCAAAGCTGGAAATTACCGGCGGGGCTCGCACCATCGCCCTCTTTTTTTTTCTTGATGATTCCCGTGCGACCGATCGTGGCGGCATAGACCTTATTACGATAGTGTGCTGTGCCGTCGGCAGTTATGAGAAGCCGCATCACCTTGTCCTTAATCTTTCAATGCATTTTAGACTTTTTATACCGCTACTCGATAAATTTCTTTATAAGGTTAAAACTATAGTGTGAATGGACGTAATAATTTAATTTTCGTTTCCTCCTTAGTGTAATTGATTAACCAGCTATTAGATTGGTACTCGTTTTAGCTTTGTTTTTCGAATTTCCAGATACTGGAAGCTGTTTTTGATTCAAAAAAAACTCTTATTGATTGATTCGGATGAGTTTTTACACTCGTCTCTCCGCGAACAATTTCAAACAGGAGACGAATTTTTGTTTGAGGCGGTTTCAAGTGTTCCTCAGGCATTGGTCAAGGCTAATTCTTATCTGCCCGATTTATTTCTGGTTGGAATTTCATTCCAAGATACAAACAGTTTTGAGCGGGTGCGAAGACTGCAAGATTGTTACCCCATAGTACCGATAATCTTATTAGTGCCTGAAGATGACGGAGGAGACCTTGTTCTTGAAGGAAAGATATCGGTTGATCGGTCATTTAGAAAACCGATTAATTTTACGGTGCTTTTAGATGATATAAGGTCGCTTGTTCAGAAAGATCATTATGGTGCGGTGGCACGACTTCGTATTGGTCCCTATACATTTTTCCCTGGTCGAAATTTGATGGTTGATGGAAAGGGTGATGAAAAATTTCGCTTAACCGAGAAGGAAAGTGCTATTTTAGTCTGCCTACTTGAAAATAAAGAAAAATTTGTTTCGCGCAGGCTTTTATTGTCCGAAGTGTGGGGTTACGAATATACAGCAACGACGCATACCGTGGAAACACACATATATCGTCTCCGACAAAAAATAGAGCGCGACCCCTCGAATGCAGAATTTCTTCGAACGGAGCCAGGCGGGTATCGATTAACACCATAGCACTATCTGGGAAAATTAACCGTAACAGGATGTTTGGGGTGGAATGTTACAAAGCTTTAATACCGCCCCCGTCAATCGATAAAACTTGACCTGTAATGTACGCTGCACGCGGGCTTGCGAGGAAAACTACGGCATCCGCGACTTCTCGTGCTTCCCCAAGACGTTTTAAGGGAATACCCTTGGCTGGATTGCCCATACCGGCGTCAATCATCTGTTGCTGACGTTCCGACATTATTGGACCCGGGGCCACAGCGTTCACGCGTATTCCCGCTTTTCCGTATTCATTTGCTAATCCCTTGAGCACAAGATTTAAGGCGGCATTCACGCTTCCACCAGGCAAATGGATATTGATTGGTTGTTTGCCTCCGGTCCCGGTTATTGCGACGATAGAACCGCTTTCGTTTTCAAGCATGTACGGAAGGGCGGCCTGGAAACAGTTAATGTAACCGAGATACTTAACCTCGAGAGCCGACCTAAAAACATCTGAGTCTATATCACTAAAGGGGCCAAACGCGGGCACCGCTACGGTAGTGGCTAAAACATCAATTCTGCCGAACGTTTCCATGATTTCTTTGGCGATTTTGTTTACTGATTTTGGCTTGGTTACATCGACTGGTAATGTGACAGCAGTGTTACCATTTTTTTCTATGTTTTCTTTAAGCATAGTCAGATCGGTGTCCGTTCGCGCCGATAAGATAACGCTTGCACCCTCACTAGCAAAAACCGTAGCGATTTGTCTCCCTATGGCTCCCGTAGCTCCCGTCACCCAAACTATTTTCTCGGTCAATCCTAAATCCATTTTTTTTCCTAAATAAACATCTTGTCAATGGTTGGTTCGCCACCCCTGGATCGTCACTTTTCGTTGAGCTGAAGATATTTAAGACGGAGAGCATTCCCGACCACCGATACTGATGATAAACTCATAGCCCCCGCTGCGATTATTGGAGAAAGTAAGATCCCCATGAACGGGTAAAGTATACCTGCTGCGATCGGGACTCCCAAAATATTATATATAAATGCAAAAAGAAGATTTTGACGAATATTCCGCATCGTTTTACGTGCAAGCACGCGAGCGCGCACAATCCCGGTAAGGTTGCCTTTGACAAGGGTTATACCAGCGCTCTCCATGGCGATATTTGTGCCAGTTCCCATTGCAATACCCACATGAGCTGCGGAAAGAGCCGGAGCGTCGTTTATCCCGTCACCGGCCATAGCTACTTTTCGATTGGCTTTTGTCAACTCGGCAACCAATAACTGTTTGTCCCGTGGTGACATGTCTGCATAAGTTTCGGCGATGCCGAGGGTGCTTGCTACCACACGAGCGGTCTTAATGTTGTCCCCGGTTGCCATCACTATTTTAACCCCGTCAGATCTTAAATGGTTCAACGCCTCGAGAGCATCTGGTCGAATTTGGTCTGAGGCCCTAATCATTGCGGCTACGGATTTTTCTACAACCACAAACACTACTGTTTCGCCTTCTTCGCGGTGTATGTCGGCGGCAGGCGTCAAGTCCGAGACATCGACCTCCAACTCACTCATAAGAGCGTTATTGCCCAGCGCAACGTTAGTCCCATCGATAATTCCGGAAATGCCCTTTCCAAGATATCGTTTTGTTCTTGTGGGCGTCGTGAGAGTTAGTCCTTTTTCCACTGCGGCACTAATGATGCAGCCAGCCAGGGGGTGCTCGTCGGCCTGCTCCAGGCTTGCCGCAAGTTGGAGGATTACACCTTCATCATGGTGAGAAACCGGGTCTATTGCTGCGACAGTGGGTTTTCCTGTAGTTAATGTGCCGGTCTTATCTATGACGAGCGTATCCACGTGAGAAAGTTTTTCCAATGCCTCGGCTTCTTTTATTAATACTCCGTTAGAAGCACCAAGGCCCATCGCGGTAATGATTGACATGGGGGTCGCGAGCCCGAGTGCGCACGGACATGCTATTATCAGGACAGAAATAGAAATTAATAGCCCATTAATTAAAGCGGGTTCCGGTCCCCAGACAGTCCAACTAACGAATGAAATTAACGAAACTGCGATCACCAAAGGCACAAAAACTGTAGCGACACGGTCAACAACTTTTTGACTTGGGGTTTGAGTTCGTTGGGCTGTGACAACCATCGAAACAATTTGGGAGAGAATCGTGTCAGGACCTATTCGTGTTGCTTCCATTATAAAAGAGTTTGAGCGGTTAACGGTGGCGCCTGTTACGGCGTCACCCGGATATTTATCCACGGGAACTGGCTCTCCCGTAATCATAGCTTCATCCACCAGGGAAGTGCCCTCGAGGACGCGCCCGTCCACAGGGATTTTCTGGCCCGGTAAAACTCGCAGACGATCCCCCACTCGTACCTTTTCCAATTCGACTTCTTTTGCTTGTCCGGTGTCATCTAGTTTTAAAGCAGTTTTGGAAATTAGATCAAACAATGCCCGTAGGGCGTTGCTTGTTCTTTCTCGAGCCCTCAATTCTAAAATTTGGCCAAGCAGTACAAATAAAATGATCAGGGCTGAACTTACAAAGTAATTTTCGACATTACCCTCGGAGTTTCGAAAGGCATCAGGAAAATTGTCTGGTAAGAAAATAGTAGCTGAGCTGTATAAAAAGGCTGCCGATACCCCTAATGCAATAAGGGTAAACATATTGAGGTGGCGAGTTTGGATTGATCGCAAACCTCGTTCTAGAAACGGCCAACCAGACCAGAAAACAATCGGCGTTGTTACGAAAAACCCGATCCAAGCGGCTGTTTTAAAGCCCAACCATTCTTTGAACGGTATTCCTATCATTGAACCCATTTCTATAAATAGAAGAGGTATGATTAATAATCCGCCACCAATAAGTCTTTTGACAAAATTTATGAGCTCGGGGTCGGGTTCAAAATTAGGATCTAGTCCTTCAGCTTCCAGTGCCATACCACAATATGGGCAACTTCCTGGCCCGGTCTGCGATACCTCGGGGTGCATGGGGCAGGTATATTTCATGTTTAGTTGCGAGGATGTTCTAACGGATTCCGGCTTGTGAGATAAAAAAGTTTTGGGCTGCTCTTTAAAGCGGCTTGCACAATGCGCGCTGCAAAAGTAATACAAAACATTTTCGTATAGGAAGCAGTTGTGCTGCGCGGAAGGGTGTACTGTCATTCCGCACACTGGGTCTGTGGTGGGCTCGGCCTGTGGGCTTTCTGGGGTGCCTTGAATGAAAGACTTTTTTTTATTCAATGTTGTGAGGTCCCGGATTTTTATTTTGATGTAGCTCCCCGTTCGAGGGCGGGAAAGTATCGTAGTTTATTCCGCCGCGATAGAACGGGTAGCCCTGGCAGCGGCCCGATCATGACAAGCGGCGCCAAAAGCTTGCCATAAAGCATACGAGAGCGCGTTTTGAGTGTAGCGCCACTCCACATGCCATTGTACGCCAACGCAAAAAGCTTTTGAGTGGGTGTTCCTGATCCCCTCAATTACCCCATCGATAGATACGCATTCTACTTCGAAGTTTGGTGCAACTTTATCTACCGCTTGGGCATGAAGTGAATTAACCATCAACTCACGTTGGCCGCAGAGGCGAGTAAATTCGCCATTTTCCGACATTATTATGAGGTGACGTTCACCAAACTTATGTTCAATATCTCCCTCACGTGGCATTCTGTGGTCGTTGAAGCCATCCACTTGATGTACCCGATAGTGTAGTGACCCGCCCATTGCCACATTAATTTCCTGTATGCCGCGACAAGAGCCAAAGACCGGCACACCTTGCTCAACGCACTCCCGGATTAATGGCAGGACTGTATTGTCACGCGGTGGGTCGCGAATTTCGTCATCTGGAAAGGGCACACCATCATAATGATGGGGTTCGACGTTGGCGCGCCCACCGGTTAGCATGAGGCCGTCCAAGCGCGCGGCCAAATCGCTATAGTTATAATCATCAGCGAGTGCCGGTATAATCATTGGCAATGCACTTGCCCCCTCTGATACGCCGCGAATATAGCGCTCCCCAACGCCATGCTGCGCCAGAGAATGTGCGGGTAAAAAGATTTGGCTAGCAGGGATTCCAACCAAAGGTTTTGGGGCAGCATTGTTCATGTCAGATGGCTATCACAAAGCTACTCTTCCGGCAACGTAGAGGGGTTATTCGAAACACTATTCGGATTGATACTCATATTCTGTTTCCTCATAGGTGAAAGTCGAACCCGGTATAGTAATATCGAACTCTGCCGATAAAAGTGTAACAGAAGTAGAGATCCCGTCACCGTCTATAATATTCCACTTACGCAGCGTAAGCGGGTTATCTGTAAAGATTAGTTCTAAGCTTCCAGAATTCTGATTTTCAGTTTGGCGTAATACCACAGAAATTACGCCCGGTTCTCGCTTCACCCTCTGTAGGAAAATGTCACCGGATAGTGTTATATTCTCGCGGACAAATAAGCTCGCTGCCGTACTTTTGATCGGGACGTGCCATATTGCTTCAAGTTCCGTGTCGACGTATGTAAGCCAAAATCCGCTAGAATAAACCTGTATGTGTGATGGAGTGGTGTATTTCAGTCTTAGTTTATTGGGCCTTTCTATATATAACACGCCTTCTGAGTACTGGTCCGAGGAGACTTGGACAAAATCACTGCGCAGCGACTTAAAATTATTTAAATAAGCCTCAATCCGCTGAATATCTGTTCGATCTTGTGGCGTAAATTTGGTGGCTGCCTCGCTCAGTGGAGCGAAAACGCAAACGAGCAGTATAACAATGGGAAGACGAAGAAAACACCTCATTTGGTTTTAATACGTGGAGGCCAATGGCTCTAGTTTTAGATTTAAATCATGGAATATTGGTAGGTAGGTCACTAATTCAATACCTACTCTTTGGCGTCAACAATGTTTCGTGCAAGCACTTCTCGTTTGCCAGCGTGATTAGGCTTGCTTATTACGCCTTCTGCTTCCATTCTTTCAACAATGCGGGCGGCTCTATTATATCCTATCTGCAGTTGACGCTGGACAAAGCTCGTAGAAGCCTTTTGCTCTTGGCAAATTATTGCTACGGCTTGGTCGTACATTCGATCATCGCCCGGGGCATTTCCAGCCGTTGTCCCCTGTAAGCTATCGTTTGGAATAAACGGGCTTTCGTGTTCTCCCTCTGTAACTTCATCGACATATTCGGGCTCTGCTTGTGCGCGCAAGAAACCTACCACGCGTTCTACCGCCAGATCTGAGACAAAAGGCCCATGGACACGTGCTACGCGTCCTCCTGCCGCCATGTATAGCATGTCGCCTTGGCCGAGGAGTTGTTCAGCGCCGCCTTCTCCTAAAATGGTGCGGCTATCAATTTTTGACGTTACCTGGAATGAGACGCGGGTGGGGAAATTAGCCTTAATTGTCCCTGTGATGACATCGACCGACGGTCGTTGTGTGGCCATGATGAGGTGGATCCCGGCTGCGCGAGCCATTTGGGCAAGCCGCTGGACAGCGGCTTCAACCTCTTTACCTGACACCATCATTAAGTCTGCCATTTCGTCTACAATGACAACAATATAGGGCAGCGGGCGCATATCGTAGTTTTGTTCTTCATATATGGGGTCGCCACTTTCACGATCAAAACCCGTTTGGACAGTGCGTGTCAGGGTCTCTCCCTTTTTTGCGGCCTCTGCAATCCGATGATTAAATCCATTAATATTCCGCACCCCCAAATTTGACATTGACCGGTAGCGTTCTTCCATTTCGCGGACCGCCCAGCGCAAAGCAATGACCGCCTTCGCGGGATCTGTAACCACCGGGGCTAGCAAATGTGGTATGTCATCGTAAACAGATAACTCTAACATCTTTGGATCAATCATGATGAACTTACACTGTTCCGGGGTCAGTCGATAAAGCAGCGACATTATCATTGTATTTACGGCCACCGATTTGCCCGAGCCGGTGGTGCCTGCAATCAGCAAATGAGGCATTCTGGCTAAGTCCACCATCGTCGGTGTACCCCCAATATCTTTCCCCAGCGCTAATGTCAGGGCGCCCGTGTGCTGTTCATATGCCTTCGCTTCTACTAATTCGCGCAACGAAACTAATTCTCGTAAGGCATTAGGAAGCTCTATCCCTATAACATTCTTGCCTGGAACTACGGCTACGCGTACAGATACGGCACTCATTGAACGCGCGATATCATCAGCGAGGCTGATAACACGAGACGACTTAGTCCCCGGGGCGGGTTCTAGTTCATATAGCGTTACGACGGGTCCGGGACGAACTTTCACTATTCGACCACGCACCCCAAAATCCTCCAAAACCGATTCCAATAATCGGGCATTCTCCGCAAGCGCCTCTTCGTCTTGGTTGCTGGGCTCAGAGTTGTTTGGTAGTTCATCGAGTGCTTCAAGCGGCGGTAGTTCGTACCTGCTAACCCCAAAATCCAGACTTCTTTGAGTAGAAATGGCCGCTCGCTTGCCGGGCGGCGGTTTTCTGTGTCTTGCTGCGACAATTTTTTTCTTGGACCCAGTTTTAATTGGCAGAGTAGGGTCCGGTTTTTCGCGTCGGCCAAGTGTCGGTTCCCGACGGCCATCCCCGCGGTGTTGGTCAGAATTTGCAACGCTATTCCAAGGGATGTCTTCCGATAATGACTTCCGGTACACATATAATTTGTTGAACGGAGCGAAGGAAATTTTTGCTATACGCGCTGCAATACGCCCAGACCAGTTGCCACTAACAACGCTAGCACGTGCTGTGAGGGCACTCATTTGTAGTGTCCTTTTAAAGCCTTGTGACCACTGTCTTTGCGAAAGGCCAAGCGATACCAACAAACTGGTTAACGCGAGCACAGGGAAACAGACTATGTTAACCCAGTCAGGGATGTTTAGTTGTGCGGCGTAAGCGGCAATGTGGGCAAATAACAAGTCACCCGTGAAACCCCCTGGTGCTATTTGGGCGCTCCACGGGACCGGAATATTGAGTGCGGCTAAACTTACTGTTCCTAATAAAAGGGTGATTGGAAGGGAGATTACCCGGAGCCAAATACGGCCAATCGATTTTTGAACCAGGATGCGCCAACCCCAAATTGATATAATAAGACCTGGAAGGATTGCTGCTACCCCTAAGCTCTGTATAAGAAGGTCGGCGATCCAGGCTCCGTTAACACCTATGGGGTTTGATGCACCCCAAGAATTAGAATGATTCCAAGATGGGTCCGATGGATGATACCCTAGAGTAATAATCAGTAAGATTGCGCCACCGAACATTATACTGAAGCCCGCTACTTCAAGAGCTCGCCGGTGTAAAAAACGAGCAATTTCAGGTGAAAGGAAGCCGACGCTTCCAGCATTTGGTGTTCGGCTGGCCATGGTTATGTCCCCCGTGGTTACAATACCTTTATTAACCGAGTTAACGCCTCATGTGTTGTAGCTTCATCGTGCACTAGTGCTACGCGTATATAGCCCGCGCCGGGGTGTTGTCCATCGATTTCCCTAGCGAGGTATTCTCCCGGGATTACCCTAATACCGGCCTTCGACCATAAATTGAGGGCAGCTTTTTCACCATTGCCCACATGCAACCAAAGATAAAAGCCACCCTGCGGCCTATAATACTGATATCGTCCCTTGAGAAGTTCGTCCGCTATTTGGTATTTGGCTGCATATTGGGCGCGGTTTTCAATAACGTGCTTTTCGTCAGACCACAGTGCGGCAGCAGCTGATAACAATGGCAGTGGGGGGGGGGCCCCACCGTAATCTCGCAAACGAACGAAATTTCGAATTAATTCTGGATCACCGGCAACAAACCCAGACCGTAGACCAGGTGCACTTGAACGTTTGGATAATGAGTTCATTATGACTACATTTTTCAGGGAGCCGTCTATACGTGCGCAGACTTCGGCAGCGCCTGTAGGGGTCTCTTCGTAATATAGTTCACTGTAACATTCATCAGACACTAGAAGAAAATCGTACGCGCGGGCAAGAGTAACGAGTTTCTCCATTGTCTCGGCCGAGGCGATGGTGCCTTGAGGGTTAGCCGGAGAGCAATAATATGCCAATACCGTTCGAGCTAAAATATCTTTGCTTAATGCCCCATAGTCCGGAAGGAAACCGCTCTGCCGATCGGCGGGAACTAAAACTGGTTCAGCGCCCGCCATAATCGCAGCCCCAAGATAGACCTGGTAAAAAGGGTTTGGCATCAGGACAATAGGTTTTGGGCCTCTATCGATTGTGGGCACAGCGGCTAAGGCCATCAAGAAAAGTGCTTCTCGGGTACCGGATACCGGAACCAGCATTGTTTCCGGATCGATCATCTCTTGAGGCAAGCCATAGCGTCGCGCGAGCCATTCGGCGATAGCGTTTCGAACGATCTTTGTTCCCTTCATCGGAGGGTATTTCGCCCAGCCTTCGTATTCCTTTGCTACTATTTGAGGCAAGAGGTCCGGGGGCTTATGCTGCGGTTCTCCTACGGATAAAGCTATTGGTTCAATATTGCCTGGCGGCTCCACCGACCCCAAAAGGGTACGCAAGCGATCAAATGGATAATCTCCAACGGTATTCAAACGTTTGTTCATAGGCATATTTCAGCTTTTATGAACGTAACATGGGTTGGTCCGGCGTATGCGATCATGAAATCTGCCGGGCCAATTTAAATAATATAAGAACAAAGCATAAAAACCTATTAAATGACGACACTCTTTACTTCTAGTCAATTTTTCAGATTCTACATTATCCTGCGCCCCTAAGATACTGGTCTACAAGGGGTGGCGTGATTCGGCTAGTTTCGGCTGCGTAACGAACATTAAGGGAACAAATTCCGGGACGGTTCTGGTTAATGGTGCAAGAGTAATTGGTATGAACACATCTATCCGCTAAAAATTCGTTGGAAACGTTTATGCAATCACCACCGTGTGGTGATCTGACACTAGACAGATTTCGCGCTAAATGGTCATTTAACATTATGAAGGATGATCGCTTATACGACGTTGCTATTGTCGGCGGAGGTATCGTTGGCATGAGCCTTGCCATTGGTCTTGCGGGGGCTGGCCTAGCTACCGCTTTGGTGGAGCGGACCCCCTTGGCAATGCTTGGGGATCCGGGTAGGGATGGTCGTGGGTCTGCCGTTGCGGCTGGTTCACAGAGAATTCTCGAAGGTATTGGTGTATGGGAGTTGCTTGGTTCCGAAGCGGAACCGATCCGGGAAATACGGGTGGCGGATAATTCAGCACACGGTTTTCTCCATTACGATTTTAGTGACGTTGGCGATGGACCCCTGGGATGGATTGTTGAAAACGAGCGATTGCGTGACGCGTTGTTGCGGAGGGTTTTTTCTGATGACATCGCAATTTTTGAACGTGAGGTCGACGGGTTTCTATCTGCGCCTCGGTTTTCGATCCTTAAACTTAAGGGATCCCTCGACATTAAGGCTCGTCTCCTTGTTGCGGCCGATGGGCGAAATTCACCACTCAGAGAAATCGCCGGAATTCCTGTAATTAGTTGGAACTACCCGCAGATTAGCATGGTCTGCACAATCCAACACGAGGTTTCACATTTTGGAATTGCCCAGGAACATTTCCAGCGGGGCGGTCCATTTGCTGTGTTACCAATGACGGAGAACAGGGCATCTATAGTGTGGACTGAACAAACAAATGTTGCGACTGATATCCTTAGTCTGAGCGATGAACTGTTTGTGAAGAGCTTGCAAAATAGGCTTGGCAAGGCTCTTGGAAAAATTCAAGTGCTTTCCCAACGTTGGGCGTATCCACTTTCTTTGGTGCACGCCACACGTTATACCGCTGAGCGGTTTGCGCTTATCGGGGATGCCGCTCATGCAATCCATCCTATCGCTGGCCAGGGCCTAAACCTAGGAATTCGGGACGTGGCAGTTTTAGCTGAGGTGATTGTAGACGCGGCCCGCCTGGGGCTCGATCCTGGGCTCTCCAATGTTCTCAATCGTTATCAATCCTGGCGTCGACCAGACAATCTGTTGATGATCGGAGTAACAGACTCTCTGAACCGGTTGTTTTCAAATGGCTTTCCACCGCTTAAGTTGGCTCGGGACGCTGGTCTGTCGGCGGTTCACCACATTAACCCACTAAAAAGATTTCTTATGAGGCATGCTATGGGAGTTGTCGGCCCTTTGCCAAGACTTAGCCGAGGCGAACCGCTTTAAAACGAGCAGTTTTCTCAATATCTACTCATTGAAGAAAACTTGCGTCTAATGCGCTGTACACTAGTTTATGAATCGTTTCACGGGTCTCTGCTCAAATCCGCATCCTTTAGAGCCGTCAGATATCTGTTCCAGCGCTCATCTTTTTCTATTCCGAGCTGGTGAAGATATTGCCACGAAAATATTCCCGTATCATGTAAATCGTCAAAAACTATGCGGATTGCATAGTTTCCCACGGCCTCTACGTCCGCAATACTTACATGCCGTCGACCAGCTATTAACGTTTTTTGACCGGGTCCGTGGCCCTGTACTTCAGCAGACGGGCTTTCGACCCTCAAATATTCGGCTTCGTAAATAAAAACGGATTGATCGTCGAATATTATTTCAAGTGTTTTTTCGGCCTTCCTTACACGGATTTTGCTCGGTCGTACCTTCGCGCTTATCATCGGTGACGTTTCATTTCAGCCCTTTGAGTCCAAAGAACGGGCCTCGTCTATTAGCATAATTGGAATACCATTTCGAATTGGATAAGCAAGGTTAGCGTGTTCACTGATTAATTCCTGAGCATCATGGTCATAAACCAAAGGGCCTTTGGTTAACGGACAAACGAGCAACTCCAAAAGCTTTGCGTCAACGCTGGTCTTCTGATCCTGCATATCCAGTATCACCTCTGGGTTATATTAATTCTTACGAAGACTATTGATATCATCGTTCGAAGCCAGAGACATTTCAAGTAATGTGATCATTACACTAGCCCTGTCGATGAGTTTGGAGGCTTCGAGTAAAGCCTGTTTTTCGCTCGGCTGAAAAGGACACATCATGGCGATAGCATTTATCAGCCGATCCGTCGGGGTGTCTTTTATTGCGTCCCAGTTAGCTTCTATTTGATTGGAGCTAAAATAATTTTTTAGTGTTACTAGTATGCGATCACGATCGATGCTCCCCGTTTCTTCCTCTGTAAGATCGGCTCGATAAGGCCCCCATTCCGGTACCACCAAGCGATAACCTTCAATAAGGGGCAGTTCTTCAGCAATATTAAACCTGCAAACGCCATTCAGCGTTATTAGGTAACGACCGTCCTCGGTTTCACTAAATGCTGTTATGCGCCCTGCGCAGCCTGTTTTATAGACATTCGGCTGGTCCCCTCCGTTTGTTTCGTTAGGTTGGACCATCCCGATTAGGCGTGATCCTCCCAGTGCCGTCGTTGTCATATTTAAATACCGAGGTTCAAATATATTTAGTGGAAGCTTCCCCTGGGGAAGTAACAGGACGCCCGTCAGAGGAAAAATTGGTAATTCTGGTGGCAGATCGTCAAAAGCCGGGCTGAAAACACTTATCATCGTTAAGCCTGGATATTTAGGAAAATAATACTGCTGACATTTTTCGTCTGCCAGAAATGGTTATTTCGTCGGTTGGGTTCATTGTTTCGAAGAATTGTATTAATTGTTTGCGCACAGCTTCCTCATTCCATTTACGGTCTATTTTTAGACTCTGAACCAGGTGATCTATAGCCGTCTCCCGTTGCCCAGCGCTGAAAAGTCCGATGGCAAGTGCGAGGCGTGCCTCATGATCCTTTTTGTTAGCCTGTACTGCGGCTTCAAGCGCCCCCAGGTCACCTACAGCCGCCCCTTGATTAGCAACCTCAAGAGCGGCGAGTGCTGTTGATACGTCACTATTTTCTGCAGCATTATCCGGCAGTCGATCCAAAACTTCTTGGGCCTCTTCTAGTTGTCCCAAAGCAATTAATCCACGGGCTAATCCGCCGAGGGCATCAATATTATCCGGGGCATGGTTTGTTACCTGTTCATAAATTCCCACCGCAGCGTCATATTGTTCGGTATTAAGAAGTTCTTTGGCCTGTTCCACGGCTTCAGCTATTGGATCACTTTGGGCAGTGCCCGCCGCTTCTGCTAGTTTTGATACAAATTCCTTCACTTGGCTCTCGGGCTGTGCACCTTGAAAAGCATCTACGGGCTTACCACCTGAAAACCCGTACACGGTAGGCACAGATTGTATACGCAACTGTTGGGCAAGAGTTTGATTTTTGTCTATATCGATCTTTGCTAACTTGACCGCGCCTTTTGCTTCCGCAATTACTTTCTCGAGTATTGGCGTCAACTGTTTACACGGGCCGCACCACGTGGCCCAAAAATCAACCACCACCGGCGTTGTCATCGATGCTTCAATAACGTCTTGCTGAAAGGTTTCTATCGTGACGTCTTTAATTAAATCTCCGGATTGTGCAGCATTATTGCTTCCAGAATTCAATACTTGTTCCATTATTCAAGCCTCTTGTTGGCGGGCGGAAAACACCGCAATAGGTATCTACTACCAAAATGGCTCCTAAGTGTGCCGCTGACAACCCTACTGTCTCGTAACTGTCGTTATTTTATTTTATCGGTGCCCGGGTTTAGATCGATATGTACCGGGCTATGCCCGCAGGCTTGAAGAAAACGTACTAGATCATTGGGGTTTATGGCTGTTGTCCGGTCATTTACCAAGGGATGAAAGTTAACCACCTTTGCTGCCATCAAGGTCGCGTCGAAAATCATATTAATATCACTTTGTGGGTTATTAATTAGAGCGAATGGGGAGATTGCCCCAGGTTCGACGCCTAATTTCGACTTTACCCGCTCTGGTTTAGCAAAACTAAGCCGCGCGGATCCTACTAAATCAGCTAATGTCCGAATATTTAATGGAAGAGTTTCCTCCATTGCGCAAAGCCAAAAAAACTCTTTTTTATCCTTAAAGAAAAGGGTTTTACAATGCGTACCTGGAAGCGTACCTCTCAAACTACGGTTTTCTTGGACGGTCCTAACTGGCGGGTGGGCGTGTGTTTTTGTCGGTATGTCAAATTTTTCGAGTAGGGCGAACAGGTCATCTGTCGTTGCCATTCCCGGCATTGTTTGTGTTGCCTTGATCATAAAAGCACCCATCCGATAAAGAAGAAATGTTGAGTTGATTTATTAGGCTGCTAATAGGTGCTTGCCAACAGCGATTGGCCCAAATATATTGCTGCGCCTCGTTTCGAGCGGGTGTAGCTCAGGGGTAGAGCGCAACCTTGCCAAGGTTGAAGTCGTGAGTTCGAATCTCATCACCCGCTCCAATTGTCATTAAAGAATAGTCTGGTTTAACTATTCACAAGCCTGAATCTGGACCTTTTTCTGTGTTTAGGTTTCTGTCCACTTACAGTCGATAATTGATCGCCTCATATAAATTATAATGCACGGGAGATAATGTGTTTCATTACCTCATTAGTGCCTGCGTATATTCTGTGCACTCTTGC
>JAYZFO010000019.1:0-6761 GCA_036336685.1 Pseudomonadota bacterium | reverse complement strand
AAAAAACTTTTCGCGTTTTCGCGTCCCTGACCAATTCGTTGATCACCATACGAAAACCAAGAACCAGATTTTTCTACAATTCCGGCTTTAACTCCAAGATCAATCAATTCTCCCATTTTCGAAATACCCTCGCCATACATTATGTCAAACTCAATAGTTTTGAACGGCGGGGCCATCTTATTTTTGACCACTTTTACGCGGGTTTGATTACCTACAATCTCATCTCTGTCCTTAATGGCACCTATTCGGCGTATATCCAGCCTCACCGAAGCATAGAATTTGAGAGCATTACCACCGGATGTGGTCTCAGGGCTACCAAACATAACTCCAATTTTCATTCGTATTTGATTGATAAAAACAATCAAACATTTTGAGCGATTTATCGAGCCGGTAAGTTTGCGGAGCGCCTGGCTCATCAACCGTGCTTGCAAACCAACGTGTGTGTCGCCCATTTCCCCTTCTAACTCGGCTCTTGGAACCAACGCAGCCACAGAATCGATTACAATCACATCAATCGCACCGGACCTGACTAGAGTGTCGGCAATTTCCAGAGCCTGCTCACCCGCATCCGGCTGAGAAATTAACAATTCTTCAACATCCACATTGAGCTTTTGCGCGTAAACAGGATCAAGTGCATGTTCCGCATCTATGAAAGCGCACGTGCCCCCAGTTTTTTGGGCTTCCGCTACAATGTGCAGCGCCAAGGTAGTTTTGCCAGAACTTTCCGGCCCATAAATTTCTGCAATTCGCCCGCGTGGCACACCACCAATGCCTAATGCGATATCTAACCCAATAGATCCCGTCGACACGGCCTCGGTATCAATAGGCGCAGACCCGTCACCCAGTTTCATTATAGAACCCTTACCGTGGGCCCGCTCGATTTGGCTCAAAGCGGCTTCTAGTGCTTTAGACTTTTCACCCGTAGATTTTTCCATACCCGGTTCAATAACTCTAAGATTTGCCTCAACCATATCGCTTCACTCCTTATTCCACACCGACCATAACAGTTCAATTACATCGAAAAAATTATAATGTACCTGTTTTGTTCTATTTTATCAATATATTTATAAAGGACTGTTATATATTAGTTTTTCTATTTGTCTTCTCGTTTTGTTCTTAATTTTTTATATGAAGATTCTTTTTTTGATTTATCATACATACAAATAGTGATTCGTTATGTTGTTTCTAAATGTAAATTACGACCTACTGAGTTGACCCAAGTATTTCTCTGTGATCATAGTTTCCTCACATATTTAACAGATACATAGAATACTCATGTACCACGACGGCCAGGGAAATGTATTAACAACGGTGAGCATGGACGCAGCATCGTATTTTTCCAGCGCGATCAACGATTTCTTAAATTATCGCACCACCCCATCGGCCCAGCTCAAAAATGCGTTATCTGAAGACCCAGAGTTTGCACTTGCACTCTGTCTTCGTGGGTATTTCTTGATGATGGTGGAAAATCGAAAAGTTTTACCGAAAGTTCGTGAAATATTACGTTCGCTTATTCCACAGGTCAGTAGGCTTTCCGAGCGTGAACGTCTGCATGTAAAGGCCCTCGAATCATGGGCGGAGTTAGACTTACTTAAAACGTGTCAAGTATGGGAACAGCTTCTCTCTATTGCCCCACGCGATATATTAGCGCTTAAATTACACCACACGATGGCTTTTTACACGGGCCGCAGTCAGGTTTTACTTTCAGTTGTCCGGGGCGTTTTGGCAGCGTGGGATAGATCTGTACCAGCTTACTCCATTGTTCAAGGTATGTACGCATATGCGTTAGAGGAATGTGGAAACTACTATGAAGCAGAACGCACGGGTCGTGAAGCAACGATGGACAATCCAGAAGATCTTTGGGCCATTCATGCCGTTTCTCACGTTCTCGACATGCAGGGACGTTACGAAGAGGGCGTCAAATGGCTAAGCTATTCAGCCGAAGATTGGTCTGATCGCAACCCTTTTAAGGCCCACCTTTGGTGGCATGCCGCCCTTTTTCACCTCAGTCTGGACGATATCGACAAAGCCATTTCTATCCACGACGAGTTGTTACGATCGATAAACACCCCGTCGTACGTCGATGTATCTAACCAATCCTCGCTCCTAAAACGCGTTGAAATTCGTGGTATTAATGTTGGTGAACGATGGCATCTGTTAGCCGACCATGCGAGAACTCGAACAAAAGATCACATCTTGACGTTCCGAGATGCGCATTTTTGCCTGGCTATGGCTGCAGCCGGTCAATTGGAAGAGGCTCGTGACTATATCAAATCCATGGAAGAATTTTCGGAAGCTAGTCATAACTGGACAGCCAACGCAACGAAATCGACATTAATACCCCTCTGCAAAGGAATTGTGGCCTATGAAGCCAAAGAATACGCAGCTGCTTGTGATATTCTCTGGCCTTTACGTAATGATTTAGCCCCGGTTGGCGGGAGCCATACACAAAGGGACCTTTTTCGCCAGATACTTGAAGACGCTGCAAGCAAATGTGACCGAACCAACATCTCTCGTCACCTTTTATCTGAACGCATACAGCAACGGCCGAACGACGTTACTTATCAGAGACTATATAAAGCCCTAAAATGAACTTTTGCATTCAACAACCCCCAAACGCATACCGATAAATTACGCCTTCCAAACTAACTTTTGCTATTCAAAAATAATCTTGTTTAATTAGTTCCTTAGACCTCTGTGTCCGAATCCAACCGGATAACTTGATCACCCTCATTCACCAGGTCTCCTATCTCGAAACAAACTTCGGATACAAAACCATCAAATGGCGCGCGAATGGTGTGTTCTACCTTCATCGCCTCTATTACCAAAAGCGGTTTTCCCGCCTCAACGTGGGCTCCTCTTTCTACGTGCACCGCTACGACTACGCCCGGCATACTCGCGAAAGTTGAACCAACGCCCGCGCCCACGTCAGTATCATACTTAAGTGGGTTATAAACCTCCAATATATAGCGTTTGTTTCCAACGAATGCAGTGATGACGTCACGATTTTTGATAATTGTGACCGACACATCTTTGCCCTGAATACTTCCCAAAAAAGTGTGTTCAGATCGCCAGGCCCCAGAACCTTGAATAAACTTTTCTTCATGAACCAATCCCCCTGACACATATTCAAAACTCAATTTCTTGTCACCAGAGTGAAAAATAATCTGCCGATATTGCCGACTGTTTAGCCGCCAGCCGTCAATAGCTTCCCACGGTGAAACAGACTGCGTTTTTGGGGGCCGACTAAATTCGGCTATGGCCACTAATGCGTGTAAGTTGTTGGGGATGGGATCAACTGATTGCTGTAGTTTTTTCAAATGTCTCGGGATGAAATCTGTATTATGGGTACCGCTCCTATACTTTGGGTGGTCTATTATTTTCTTTAAAAACCGCTCATTCGTCTGAGGACCTGCCACCCGAACCTGACCCAAAGCCTCGGATAAAATAGTTATTGCATCTTTCCGACTTTTCGCTGTCGCTATTATTTTAGCGACCATTGGATCATAGTACGTGGTGACAAAGTCACCTGTGCGGATTCCCGCCTCGACACGAATGTTGGGTGAACTCACGGGTAACTTCAGATAGTCAATGCGCCCCGGGCTAGGTACTAGTTCTTTTGCGGGATCTTCCGCATATAATCTGGCCTCGATCGAATGGCCGTTGCATGGAATTTCCGACTGGCTCAACGGTAATTTTTGTCCTGCAGCCACACGCAGCTGCCATTCAACGAGATCCAAGCCCGTTATTTGCTCCGTAATCGGATGTTCTACCTGGAGCCGAGGATTAATTTCTATAAACCAAAATGTGTTATTAGGCTCAACCAAGAACTCTACTGTGCCCGCACCAGTATAACCAATTATTTTAGCTATCTTGAGCGCGGCCTCAAATAGTGTATGTCGCAGATCCTCTGTTAGACCAGGAGCCGGCGCCTCTTCGATTACCTTCTGATAGCGTCGTTGGATCGAACAATCTCGCTCAAATAAATGAACAGCGTTTCCATGGTTATCAGCAAATATTTGCACTTCGATATGCCGGGCATTCGCAATGAACTTTTCTATTAGGAGACTATCATCGCCGAACGACGATAATGCCTCGCGTCTCGCACCATTCAATACGTCTTTTAACTCTCTCGTTTTACGTACGATACGCATTCCGCGGCCACCACCACCAGCTGATGGTTTAACGATAACCGGAAAGCCTATTTCCACAGCGATTGCGGCTAACGAAGTATTACTTTCGTTGTGTTTAACGCTTCCCGGTAACACAGAGATCCCTGCGTTTGATACAAATTCCTTCGCCTCCAATTTTGAGCCCAGCCGCTTTATTACATGGGTGGGTGGACCGATAAACTTGACACCTTGCTCATTGCAGGCCGCCGCAAATTCTGCGTTCTCCGAAAGAAACCCAAACCCTGGATGAACGGCGTCTGCGCCGCATGCCCGCGCAACAGCTAACACCGATTCTTTATTCAAATAACTTTCAGACGATGGTGCCGCACCAATCCAATACGCCTCTTCGGCCATTTCTTTATGCAAGGCATGCCGATCGGCAGACGAATAGACCGCAACCGTTGATATACCCATACGACCACAAGTGCGCGCAACTCGGCAGGCGATCTCCCCGCGATTTGCGATAAGGACCTTTTTAAACATTTTACCAGGTTACAATGAATTTTCTGTGTGAGGCAGCGTGCTCCATAAAACAGAAAACCCCCAGGGTGTGTGCCATTTTAGCAAGACTAAACATTACATTCGAAAGACACCAAAACTTGTCTTTTCGATCGGCCTATTGAACGCCGCGGCGAGACTTAAAGTTAAGACCCTTCGTGTTTCCGCTGGCTCAATTATCCCGTCATCCCACAAGCGGGCTGTCGCATAATACGGATGACCCTCAGCCTCGTATTTAGCGCGAATTGGTTTCTTGAAGTCTTCTTCTTCCTCCACCGGCCAAACGTCCCCATTTTCTTCCATACGGTCTCGTCGAACATTAGCAAGCACACTTGCCGCCTGTTCCCCACCCATTACGGAAATACGAGCATTTGGCCACATGAATAAGAAACGGGGGTCGTATGCCCTTCCGCACATCCCATAGTTCCCCGCACCAAATGAACCCCCAATTATTACGGTCAACTTCGGTACACGTGCACACGCAACTGCGGTGACCAACTTCGCACCGTCCTTCGCAATTCCGCCCGCCTCGTATTTCTGACCAACCATAAAGCCAGTAATGTTTTGGAGAAACACCAATGGAATACGCCTTTGGCAACATAACTCTATAAAATGTGCTCCCTTCAAAGCAGATTCTGAAAACAAAACTCCGTTATTTGCAATGATACCCACCGGTATCCCGTGAAGCCGAGCAAAACCACAAATGAGCGTCGTTCCATATAGAGCTTTAAATTCGTCAAACTCCGATGCGTCCACCAACCTATTAATGACCTCTCGCACATCGAATGGTCTCCGGGCATCAGCCGGTATAACCCCGTTTAATTCAGCAGGATCATAGTCCGGTTCCTGGGGATCGGTGATTACGACGTTTTCACTCGGTTTTGTATTTAAATTGCGCACTAAGCGCCTAACGATGGCGAGTGCGTGACCATCGCTATCTGCAAGATAGTCGGCGACACCAGATAACCTTGTGTGGACATCAGCTCCCCCCAACTCCTCTGCCGAAACAACCTCGCCAGTTGCAGCTTTAACCAGTGGTGGACCTCCGAGAAAAATAGTGCCTTGTCCTTTAACAATTATACTCTCGTCTGACATTGCAGGCACGTAAGCTCCGCCAGCAGTGCACGAACCCATCACCGCTGCAATTTGAGGAATTCCTGCAGCGGACATATTAGCTTGGTTGAAGAAAATACGACCAAAGTGTTCTCGATCGGGAAAAACCTCGTCTTGATTGGGCAGATTTGCTCCCCCGGAGTCTACCAAGTAAAGACACGGAAGGTTATTAACACGGGCAATTTCTTGGGCGCGGAGATGCTTTTTTACAGTTAAGGGAAAATACGTACCGCCTTTAACCGTTGCATCATTTGCTATAACTACACATTCCCGACCCTCGATACGCCCAACTCCCGTTACAACACCTGCTGCAGAGACCCGCTCTTCATAAACCTGGTAGGCCGCTAACGGCGATAGCTCGAGAAAGGGTGACCCCGGATCTAACAGGGAATCAATTCGATCACGGACCAACATTTTCCCGCGGTCCTGGTGGCGTTTTCGCGCATCTTCCTCTCCACCCAGGCGCGCCTTAGCGGTGACAAGCCTGAGGTCTTCAATGATTGCGGACATCGCGGCATCATTCGCTTTGAATTCATCAGACGCTGGATTGATTGAGGAGGAGAGCTTGGACATAGAAAGCACCCTTTTTAAGACGTTCATTAATATATATAGTTCACGCGGAAGGCTTTTCGATGTAAAGCCCAATTGTAATGGGCGTCAACAATTAGAGCACATATACTAAAGTATGATTTAGTGGCTTTCCTCAAAGAGTTCTCGACCAATTAACATTCGCCGGATTTCTGAGGTACCCGCACCGATTTCATACAACTTGGCATCACGAAGCAATCTGCCCGTAGGGTAGTCATTAATATACCCATTTCCACCCAGTATTTGCACTGCATCGAGGGCTATTTCGGTTGCCCTTTCCGCTGAGTAGAGGATTGCTCCCGCAGCATCTTTCCGAGTTGTCCGATTGCGATCACACGCCTTAGCCACTGCATAAACGTACGCCTTCGATGCACACATCTTGGTATACAT
>JAYZFO010000018.1:0-30735 GCA_036336685.1 Pseudomonadota bacterium | reverse complement strand
ATTTGTATTTATATATTAGATTAAGAATAAAGAGGTTCGATTACATGTGACAAAAGGTTGTTATCTCGATTTGGAATTTTTAAAAACGACTGGTGATTTTATTGATTTGAGCTTTTTGGTATGCAACGAATATGTGTTACGCAAACATCAACCGCCGCCGATCATGACCAAATACGAGGGATACTGGTATGGAAATAAAGCCATTACCGACGCCAGATAACTTCGTCACACGAGATGGTGTTTATAAATCCGCATGTAGAATGTGTCACGGTGGATGCGGTGCGCTCCTGCACGTAAAAAATCAGAAAATATCTAAAATCGAGGGTGATCCCGAAAACCCTATGAACCGCGGAAAGCTATGCGCGTTGGGGGCCGCTAGTTTGGAACAAGTATATAACCCTCGACGCCTCAAATATCCGATGCGACGCATCGGAGAACGCGGCGGAGGTAAGTGGGAGAGAATAACGTGGGACGAGGCCTATAACGAGATTGTTCACAACATTGAGAAAACGGCTGAGCAGTTCAGTCGAGAAGCCGTGTGGGTTGGTACCGGAACCGGACGACATCACTTCGGCTTTGTATCACGTTTCGCCAATGCGATTGGCACCCCTAACTGGTGCGAACCCGGAACAGCACAATGTTTTCGACCACGCGTGCATGGCAGCATTATTACGATGGGCCAACTACCGATCTGCACCTATACGACTGATGCCTTGCCAGACCTTATATTATTTTGGGGACACAACCCGCTTTACTCAGGTCCCGACGGAGAATTAGGGTTCGGAGTCCGGCAAGCGCTCGAGCGTAAACCCAAGACTATCGTCGTTGACCCGCGCGAGACCCTACTCGCAAAGCGGGCTGACATATGGCTACAACTGCGTCCAGGGACTGATGATGCTTTAGCTCTCGCAATGCTAAACGTCATCATTAGCGAAGGCCTAGAGGACAAAACATTTGTCCAACAGTGGACATACGGTTTCAATGAACTCGCGGAACGTGTCCGTAAGTACACACCAGAATGGGCGGAGCCGATCACTTGGGTTTCATCAGAAAAAATTAGGGCCGCCGCACGTCTTTTCGCCGAGATAAAACCCTCGATGCTGGAGTGGGGTTGCGCCATGGAGCACACACCTAATTGCTTTCAGACAATTCGCGCACTGTTATGTCTTCCTTCAATTACAGGAAATATTGATCAACCTGGCAGTTGGGCCTTCGGGATGATGGGGATTGCGCCACTGCCACAGTTGTTTGATAAGGTCCCCGAGGAAGAGCAAAAAAAACGACTGGGCTATGATACATTTAAGGTCTTAAGCGCAGAGGGAGCTCAACTACCGTCGGCGCATATACCCACAATTTTTAACGCTATTAGAACCGGAGAACCCTATCCAGTGCGTACAGGCCTAATTTTTGGCAATAACGCACTTTCGACCTATGGCGACGTAAAATCCGTATACGAAACGCTCATGGCACTTGATTACCTCATGGTCGCCGAACTGTATATGACCCCGACAGCAGAACTTGCGGATTTAATACTGCCAGTCTCTAGCTGGGCAGAAGTCGATGCTGTGCCAGCCGTGCCCTTTTACGGCCAGAACGTAATCCTTGCACAACAAAAGGTTGTACAGGTGGGAGAGTGTGTACAAGACGAAGTTATAATGACAGAAATTTGTCGCCGCCTCGGCACGGAGTTTGGGCAACAAACTCCGGAGGAAATTTACGATGAGATGCTGGCACCAAAATTGAAAGTTAGTTTTGACGAATTAAAGAAACGAGGGTTTATTCAACCCGAATTTAGATATCGAAAGTACGAGGAAGACGGGTTTGCAACGCCAACCGGGAAGATTGAACTTTATTCCACTCGGATGGAGGAAATGGGATACGACCCATTACCATATTACGAAGAGCCTCCGGAGAGCCCCTACTCAACGCCTGTATTAGCCAAGCAATACCCGTATATTTTAATTACCGGCGCCAGAATTCCAATGTTTTTCCAATCAGAGTATCGCCAAATGCCCACGCTCCGTCGTGGTCGACCTGAACCGCAATGCGAAATCCACCCAGAAACTGCGAAAAAACTCGGCATTGCCGAGGGAGAGTGGGTCTCAATCGAGACCCTGAGAGGGAAATGTCGACAAAAGGTGAAAGTCTTCGACGGCATAGATCCTCGTGTGATACACGCGCAACATGGTTGGTGGTTTCCCGAGGAAGATGAGGGACCGGACCATGGAATATGGAGATCAAACGCAAACACACTAACAAGCATGGACCCACCCTACTGTCCTGCTATGGGAACGTATCAACTGCGCGCACTTTTGTGTCGGGTTATCAAAGCGGACAAATCCGAAGAGCCATGGCGGCCTCCTATACCAGCAACATACGAAACAAATATTGCAAAGGTCCAAAACTGGGACTTAGAAGAAATTAAAGCATTTCAGGAGAAACGGAGCGTCCGCAAAACCGCATAACGAGAGTGATGCTTTGTACTGTCTGATCCTCTGATCATTGTAATATTTGGCTTGTCCAGCTGGTACCGTTGCGGGGCATTTGTGTGCGGCGTCCCTTTTCTGCGACGCCGCAATCCTCAAAGCAAACAGTTATTGCAATCCATAAAAGTTTTTAGCGTTGTGATATAGAACTTTACCCTTTTCCTCCTGAGATAGTTCATTTCTCGCTAAAAAGTCGGGAATATCAGCCGTTAAATCATCTTCTGTTGGTTCGTGAGGAAAATCTGAAGCATAAATGATCCGATCAGACCCACAAAAATCCATAACCTGTTTAATCGACCTCTCACCAACCTCGCAACTTACCCATATGCTTTCAGTATCACGGAAAATATCCGATGGTTTCTTCTTCATAAATTTCCGAACAGGGACCCCAAATACGGAGTCAAACTCATAATCCATCCGATCCATCATAAATGGAACCCATGAGCACCCACCCTCAAGAAAGGCAAATTTTAGTTTAGGAAAAGTCTCAAAAACACCAGAGAACATCATATCGGTAAGCTGAATCATTAACGGAAACGGATGTTCTAATGTGTGGACCTTAACAAAAGGTTGCAGCAGATCGAGCCCAAAACCTTTACTGACTGCTCCGTGAAAAGTCATAGGTATGTTTTGACGTTCCGCCTCTTCATATAAGGGCCAATAAGATACATCACCAAAGTGTTTCCCGTTCGCGGTAACGGTGGGCAGGAGCATCGCGACAAAATTCTTCCGCGATGTAGCGCAACGAATTATCTCTTTCTTTCCAGCTTCGACATCGTTAAAGGGTGTTATCCCAACGCCAAATAGCCTTTCATCTTTGGCCGTGTATTCTCCCTCAAGCCAATTGTTGTAGGCAACGCAAGTAGCGGTCTGAAATTCATGACTTTGCATTAGACCGTATGCCAGGGCGGACGTGGGGTAGAGAACACTTCCTTCCGCTCCAATAACACTGAGCATTTCCCCCCAAATATTGGCATCAGTATGCCAATATTTGCGGGCCTCATCACCCTCTCTAACAATCGTACTCCGCGACCAACCATCGAGGCTAGGAAAGATCGTCATGCCTTCAAGGCGCCGGTTTCCCGCAAATTCACCTTCATAATATGTCTCTATTTCTTTTTCGTTTTCGAGGACGTGACCATCGCCGTCAAATACTGGTACTTCATGATCCATGAATATTTCCTCCTAATTTAACGCTAAGCATTGAATATCTTTGTTCCTCGCGTTCCAAGACTAGAGATTACGAATTAGCGAAGCAACAAAACCACCCTGGGAGTTGGTATAGTGGACCCAAAATGTCCCGTACCCAGCCGCTACTGCACCACTGCTTATTTCTCGTATGGGTCGAGGCTCCGAAGTTGGGGAGTAACTTCTCTCATGAAACGTGTCATTGACCTTTCTCTTTTTTCCCTGGTTGCCCAAGCCTTTCCGGTCACAATCAGGAAAGTTCCAAATCCACCCGATGCCTCATAAAAATCACGCACCCCTGCTGCAACTTCGTCAGGGTTCCCTAGCAGATAAAACCCGGCGTCCACGAGGGCCTCTAACGCCCCCTCTCCATTTGGCACATCAACATCGAACATAGTTTTAAGAACTTTCAAGAAACCACGCTCAGCTTGCACCCCTACTTCGTAAGTAACGGCCTCGCGGAGATCGTCTATTGCGTCACCGTAGGCGTCGGCAACATACACAATACGTGAAGCAGTGATATTTCTCCTAGGATGCAATATTCCCGCAGCATTCGCGTAGTTTACGTAACGATCCGCTTTTAGACGCAAACGGTCTGCCTTCTCGATAAAGGCGGACAACAAAGTGTAGCCTCTCTCCGCCGCCATCTTTATAATTTCCTCGGTATCTGTTGCGGTTGCCATCGGCATATGAGGCAAGGACAAGGGTTTCGGTAGTGCCACAACGCCCTTTCCTTGCCAATGGGATCCGTTCCAATCAAATACTTCATTGCTAGACCAGCTTTTAAGAACGAAGGCTAATGTTTCTTTAAGGCGCTCATGCCGGTCATCAAAAGTTAGTCCCCGTTCCTCGGAAAATAACGGCGACGGAAAACCAGTTCCAAACCCAAATATAAAACGCCCGGCCCCCAGCAAATGCTCAGTTGTTGCCGCTTGAATAGCAACGTCCAGTGGATGATGTATGTGAAGAAGCTTTACCGCCGACCCCATTCGAATTCGTTTGGTTAGCCCGGCGGCCTTGCACATTAGGAGCTCGGGTATCGGGATTGTGTCGACCCGATTTATGTACGGGGGTTCACCGTGGTGTTCACTTATGTAGGCATCTTTAAAACCCAATTCGTCTGCAAGCACAATCTCTTGAAGATCTTCTTCATAGGTTTCCGCCGCCGTCGTGTGCGGCCGAAAACCGTTCGAAAAAATGCCAAAATCCATTATTCCACCCTCTAAATTACTAATCAATTAGTCCGTATATAAACAAACCCCATCATCCCGAACACATTGGTTAAATATACTAATACTTTCCGACAATGAGCCCAAACGTGACCCAAATATAGTGGATAACGTTCGGGAAGAGCGCCCTAATGCGGCGATGGGGGGATTTACGCAGCCAAACACAAACCTATAAGTCTGATTTAATTTGCTGGGAACTCTGTCAAGTCTGGAGGAACCCCGTCGGGTCTTTGAAGAAGTTGGTCTTCCGGTTCTCCCGACTTAAAACGCGCCAGAAGCTCTTCTGGATCAAACCTTATTCCGAGCGGGTTTGCAGTAAATTCCCCATTTTCGAAATACTCTGCAAATTTCTCTTCGGGCACGTTATCACACTGAAGCTCAACCTGATTTTTATCGGGATCAAAATAATACATTGACGTGGTTGGACCGTGATTAATAGTAAATTCTGGAGTAATTTGATGCTCATTTTTAAGACGCTCGTAGGTGTGGAGAAGATCTCCAAGATTGGCATAGGTAAACGCGAAATGATGCAAGCCCGCGTAACCGTCTACGTGTTCTTTGATACCTGGAAAACCCAGAACGGCCACTCGATGATGCTCATTATCGTAGGTCACAAACCCACCGAAATCGGTTTCAAACATTGCCTCGCCCTCCAGGACAACTTTATACCAATCCAGCATTAAGTGAGCCCGTTCGGGCGGCGTCCTCAACACGACATGAGCTAATTTCGCTGGCGCTACCTTACCTCGCTCACGTGCAGTTTTTGGCATCTTAGCAATCGCGTTCATAGTCTCCTCCCCGCTCGTTGTGTCATATAAATAAACTTAATTTCCGTGGCTCTCCCGTACGTTCTTTTTATAAGTGTAGTAAGAATCCAAGAGATTGCCCACTTTAAGGTCGACAGACATCATTTCTTGGATCGCTTCCATGTGCTCAATAAATACTTGCTCATATATGTTAAGCATTTTTACGGTTGGCCATACCACCTTCGATTTTCCATCAATATTCTCTAATACGATTAGGTCCTGGGCTTCGGCATCTTTTAAGAGTTGTCGTTTCGTTTTTTCATTACCGCTTACGGTGGTGAGGAGATCAACTACGGTGGTCCCTCTGCTATTTAAGGCATTATGCATAATATAATAGAGAGCTTGGATGCTCGTCATAGACTTGAACCAGAACCGCACTGTAGGGTCCCGTTCCGGGTTACTTCCCGCAAAGACGAGCTTCAAACGCGCCTCCGTGTAACCTCTAACCGCGGGTCGATAGACTTCTGCCTCTTCATAAAGCGTATAAACACGCCTTCCCTCATCAGCGTAAGCTGGGTTTTCTTTGAGGCTAGTCCTTTTGATGGTGAGTGGTGTTTTTTCTATTTTGTTAATCATTCCCTACCTACCAGTTCGTTCCAATTCAAATCGATAATATTACCAATTGTAAATGGTATACCACGCTTTAACTCTACCAATGATCATGAAACTAATTTCCGGTAATTCGCCAACCATTAAACCTTGTTCTTGAAACCCACAAATAGAAGGGAATTTTTTAATCGAAGAAGGCTTGTTGGGATTGCATCTAGTTTAATCCCAGTGTAGGAGAGCGTTTTTCAAACACAGCAAATGACACGAATATGACCGACGATAGCAAAACTACACCGACCAAAACTGCAACCACTTCATCCGATAAAACAGAGAAGAGCACTGCATCGGATAAATCAGACAACGCCAAGTCATCCGACGCCAGCGCCAATACCCCTTCGAAGGTTGGCGGGGGAGAAAAGTCAGCCCGTGAATCGGTGGGTGGATCAGGAGCCGTCCATTACGGGTTTTTCAGCAATATTAAGACACCCGAATATAAATCGGGTTGGGATGATATTTGGGGAGGACCTAGGCGCAGAGCCAGTGTAAAAAAAATGTCCAAAAACGGGGCCACGAAAAAACAAAAAGCTCCAAGGAAGAAAAAGGCTGTAACAGTATCCCTTGACCTAGCGGACCTGCCAGAAGATGTCCGGGCTGGCCTCGTGACCGCAGCACGCACTAAACTAACAAAATCGCGTGTCAATTACGATAAACACTTAAAGGCGGGAGCGGTACATTGGAGCATCACCTGTGACGTGGAGAAACAATAATTTTCAATAGACAGTTGTCATAGAAAATGATGCACGCTGCCATTGCACCCACGAATGAATGATCTGACCGTTCGGCCATTCTCTAGATAAAGACAGTTTTAGTTCTCCGTTTTCAATAAGCTCTACCTTACGTATCTGCGTTCCACCCACCCAACCTGGATTGAGAGCAAACTCTACTTTTGTACTAAAAACATCATCCTCAAGCGTCCAACGTCCCCCATACGAGAGATAAGTGTCAAATGCCAAAAGCCGGTCTGCGTCAGGAGCATCGGTGTGCCAGGCCGGATTTTCAGTTAACGACGGTCGAGAGCCGGAACAGAGTGCTGCATTCATCCAACCGTCAGGCGATATAATGAGCATACCAAGAGGATTATCACCATATCGATCCGTCAACATTTGATCATCCTGCGGATTGTCATGACCGCGCGCAACCAAAAGCCACGTGCCAGTTATGTCTTCTCTTATAACCACGACCTACACTCCATTTTGGATTAGATTACGCACAATATTCTTACCAGTCGAAACGAGGCTAAAAATGATAGAACCCTATAATGTTCTGGGCTTAATACCTACCTTCCGCGGAATATCAGACCGGGAAGAAATCAAGACTAATCTTAGCCACATACATGAGCTAATGGCCGCGGGCTGTTTTCTTACAAGCCTAGACCTACCCGTGAAGCTAGTTGTAATTCCCGAAGGTGCCCTTCAGGGCTTCAACGACGAAATCTTTGACCTCAATCACGAGGATTACGCCCGCACCTGTTGTGTTGATATACCTGGTGAAGAAACAGACACGTTGGGCGCCTACGCCCGCGAATTCAACGTATTCATTGCTGCGCAGGCGCGAGCCCGTCATGAGGAACATCCCAATCGTTATTTTAATGTGGGAATAATAATAAACCCAGCCGGAGAAATAGTTTTAAAATCATACAAAATTGCGCCGCTTTATTCCTCTGAGCATTCTGTCTCACCACACGATATATATGACTGGTGGGTAGAACGTTATGGAAATTCGATCAATTCCTTCTGGCCCGTCGCTGACACAGAGGTCGGCCGTATTGGCATGCTTATTGCGAATGACGGTTCATACCCAGAGCATGCTCGGGCGCTCGCAATGAACGGAGCCGAAATTATATGTCGTGGTCCCCTACCTCACCCGATGACTACCCATGACTTTGCCGAAATTCAAAATCGTGCACGAGCACTAGATAATAATGCGTACGTCCTCGCACCAGGTTTAGGACCATATTTTCTTGACGCGAATTCCGAAACATCTATCGACGCGGGCGGCGGACAATCAATGATAGTCGATTTTCGTGGTAAAATAATCGGCCGCCAACCCTCCGGGGCAGCCCCCTCATTTGTAAGTGCCACAATAGATATTGAGGCGTTGCGGCATTACCGTTCCAGTGCAACAGTCACAAATTGGATGAAAGATCTTCGAACCGAACTCTATCAACTTATATACTCAGAGCCGATTTACCCGAAGAACCTGTGCTTAAACCGCCCCCCAATGAGTCACAAGGAATATCGAAGGGAGGTTCACGACAAACAGGTAGATTTAATGCACAAACGTGATATTTGGAAAAAACCCTCTCCTTAGGACCTCATCACACACTTAATTCTCGCCGACACAAAAATCGTACTAAACCCAACAGAATTAGCCCGATAAGGCGGCTGCAAGCTTTTGTGAATCGTCAAAAATGTAAAATTCTGTTTGCACATTATCCTCTACGACAAACATGTGAACCCCTTCGGCGTCCAGGTTATCGGCTGTATATCTGACACACACATGGACACGATTTCCCTCAGCAACAACGTTTTCTATGTTTAAGTCAAAATTAGGAAATTTTATTGGGATTTGAGAAAGAAAATTTTCTAACCAATCGTTAAAGCCCTGGTATTCTCCAGACAGTTCATGATTTCCATTTACCTTAATAACGGCCTCTGGATGAAACACCTTCCCAAGAGCTTCCATATCCCCGATAGAAAATGCTTGATAACCGCTCAAAACTAGGTCTTTTGGTGTCATAATTATTTTTCCTTTCGGTTTTGATTAAAATATTTGAGCTAGAAAATGTCACCTGACTTATTGGTCTTATTCCAATACGAATGTTTGCTCAATACAATCGGAAACCATAACAATTAATTTCATGTGTTTGTTATTGAGAATGAATATGCGTTGCAACATTATTATCAATGTGATAGTTTTTCCTGGGTGTTATGCTGGAGGAGTTGTCCCGGCAGTTTATATTCACCTTCCTTGTTAAACTTAAAACCCCTCTTCTGACGGGCTTATTTTACTTATTAGATGAAACCCACTTGTTTCTGCACACCACAGACCATAGCTAATAGAAATATTGCGCGCTTCTAACCTGCGTATAATAATAACCCTTTGCTCAAGCAATTTATACACGGCCCTTAGGGGATGTCTTATGGTCGATACTCGAAGCAAACCGTATGAATGTGACGCCAATTGGAAAGGCTCTAGACACGCAGGAGACACTGATTGGGTGTATACACTCTCCAATCAGGACCTAAAGGACCTTGAATCCGGGCTCATTCATTTAAAAAACTCTCGTGTCGCAAAGAAGGAAATACGACCCGCACACTTTCCCGTCGGAAATTTTGCAGACACATTAGCCGATCTCCTTGAAGAAATACAAAATGGTCGAGGCTTCGTTTTAATCCGTGGTCTGCCGGTCAAAGATCTGGGAGAGGAAAATTCAACCTTAATGTATCTGGGTATTGGCGCGCACCTAGGTGAAATTGTCGCTCAAAATATGATGGGCGATATTCTTGGCCACGTGCGTGCTATTGAAGGTGATTGGAACGAAAATTATAATATCCGGGGTTATCAAACGACCGTTCACCTCCCCTTCCACTGCGATAAATCTGACATCGTGGGCCTTTTGTGCTTGGAAACGGCAAAAGCAGGCGGAACAAGTAATATCTCAAGCTCTGTAGCCATTCATAATAAAATACTGGGCTCACGGCCGGACCTGTTAAAGACCCTCTATCAACCATTCTATATTGACCACAGAGGGGAAGAGTTTAGTGGAGACGACCCGTTTTACATCGCGCCCGTGTTTACCATACATAACGGTCGTTTTTTCGCTCGCTTTGGTCAAAAATATGTCGAAAGCGCACAGCGATTTGAACAGGTACCCCGCCTCACGGATCTCCAAGTCGAAGCAATGGAATTGTTCAGCACACTCGCATTAAGTGATGAATTCCGCTTAGATATGACCTTCCAACGAGGCGATATTCAGCTCTTAAATAATCACCTGGTGGTCCATAGTCGCACCAATTACCAAGATTATCCCGAACCCGAGCGCCGGAGGCATTTACTTCGCATGCTACTTTTCACCGCTGGATACCAGGACATACCACCATCAACCCAAATTTTTAACAACTTTATTAAACGTTGGGGCGCTGAGCCGCGCCAATCTTCACTCGGAAACGCTTAAGCAAATAAAAGAAGTAACGAACCAATCCAATCCCTCGCAACCAAAGGGCACCAATATGCCACCCAAGCGCAATCCACTAAAACTTAATACTCTCCAACTCAAAACGCTCACAATTATTCAACAGTTAGCCAAGTCCCCCGAGACATCGTCACGGGATGAAACTTCCGGCGAAATCCAAATTAACAATTTACCGCAACCTCACGGAAACCACTTCCACTGCGGAGATGCAGTTGTCATGAGTAGAGATGCATCTGGCATACGCAATGAAAGTGTGTGGAAAGCGCTTGAACGTAAAGGTTTGTTGCGGTCAACGTTTCCATCGTCACTTACGTTATTACCCGAGGGACTAGCGTATCAAACACACCTTTCTGGAAAAATAATACACCGTAGCGATCACTGAGCTTGCACCTTAGGTATAGAAGATTATTAAGTTATCCGTACAGGCATAAAAATAAGGAATTACGTGTGCGATGGAGAAAACAGATTATAAGTCAATAGCCAAATGGTTCAGGGACTGGGGAAGGCTCGTGGACTCTGTCGATTTCATTCCGGCCAGGGAATTATTCGAAGAGAACGTCATCGGTTTTGGAACGCGTATGAACACGGTTAAGGGTTTAACCTATTTGGAAGAACAGCAATGGCGACAAGTATGGCCGACGATCGAAGAGTTTCGTTTTGATATTAGCACACTGGAATGTCTCTTTTCTCCAGACCGCCTGCAAGGCGTTGGAATTGTTGTCTGGAAGTCCAAAGGTTTTTCGGAAGATAAGAGGCCTTTTGAAAGAAACGGCCGAGCGACCGTCGTGTTTTGCCGAAACGCTGTCAACGACTATTGGAAAGGGACGCATACCCATTTGTCTCTAAACATAGGAACACCACAAAAATCCTATGGAGAACGTCCGCCAAAAAGTTAATACTGCCGCTAAAGACCGAAAACTCATGGAAACAAACTGTAGTTTGATTGCTGTCTACGACTAATTTGGAGTGGAATACAATGACTAAGGAAGAAGAACGTAACCGCCGCATTGTCGAGATTGTGTGCGAAGCTTTCAACAAACACGACCCGGAGGCCATCCTTGAACACTTTGCGGAAGACGGCGTTTGGCTATTATCCCGCGGAACACCTCCAGACGGTCAAGTTTTAACAGGCAAGGAAGAAATCCGCAGCATGTTGGTACAGCGGTTTTCTTCTATTCCTGACATGGCCTGGGAAATCCACAGCCATTGGGCGGGTGGCAATCGAGCGTGCTCCGAGTGGACTGTCACAGGCAGTGAAGCACAGGGTGCTTCGCTAAAGTGGCTTGGTTGCGACTTATGGAAACTCAATAGCGACGGAAAAATCGTCCGCAAAGATACCTATTGGAAATATGCGGGAGAGGAAACTAAGGCGCCTTCAAACTAAAACCTAGCCAACGCAAACTACAGATCGCGTATGGACAATCCAAAAAGCGTTATTCACTTGAAGCCTTTCTCGAATTTTTCAGTGAAACTCAAGTGTTGGGTGTAATGCAAGGCACTGGAGGTAAACACTTCAACGTCCGGTAGAATGCTCCCAATATCTTCAATGGAACCAATTTTAACCGATTTTAAACCAGGTCGCCCAGCCCCGTGACCAAATAACTGAGAACCACAAGAACCACAGAACTCCTTAACCATAGCATTGCCGCTATCAGCAACATGCTCAAATGACCTGGTGTCCCCCTGTAGGAGGGTGAGGTTCGCCTCTTTTACAAAGATATTGGTCGCGAATGCAGAACCCGTTGCTTTCCGACAATCGTCACAATGACACTGTGCCACGCGGAGAGGTTCGCCCTCTATCTTATATTTTACTTTACCGCAAAGGCAGCTTCCCGTGTATTCGGCCATCTTTTACCTCGCTCATATTAGCCCAAAACTCTTATCTCGAAATAAACCTTAACGCCTCACAAAGCCGAAACTATAAGTTGATACAACTCATTTGTTGAGAACTTTTTGTCTTAACAACGTGATTGCTTCTTCATAGTTTGGACCCAATTTCGAAAAGCAAACCTGGCCAAATTTCAGTCGGTGCGCCTCATCCATAAGCTCTAGAATCTGTTCACGGCACTCATCGGGCGTACCCGCGACAAAACAGCTTCCGACGGCTTCATCTGGAACAAGCTTTTTACTCTCCGAGATAGTGGCCCCGCTTTCAAAAGCGTCTTCCAGCTGATCTATAAGCTTCGGTTCAACTCCCAGCGAAAAGATATCATCATCAGAAAATCCCATTACGCGCAGAGTAGGCAGGATGTGGCTCACGTATGTTTTCGCGAAATCCAATGCACTCTGTCGATCCTCAGATATTGAAACGTTCAACTCACAAATATCAAACGGCGGATTATTAGCCTGAACCTTTGCCGCCAATGCGCGTGAAGGCTCTAACATTCCTTGAAGTCGGTTCGACCGCGCTAGCGGAATATAATATCCACCGATTAGGACCCCATCCATAATCTCTCCGGCGATCGCGAGGTTCTTGGGACCACCTCCACCCGAATAGAAACGGACTGGTGCCACGGGAGAAAAACTCAATTTAAACTCACGATCCGGGTTTATATGAAAATAGGCCCCAACAGTGGAAAAATCCTTAAACATAACAACCTCACCCGAAAGAAGCGCGCGTAATGACGACACTGTTTCCCGAATCATCGTAAGCGGTTTAACAGCCTCAACCTGGTTTCCGGCAATAGGGCTCGCTCCACGCGCAATACCGAGGCTAAATTCCCGTCCGTCGGTTAATTCAGTAATTGCAGCAACAGTGCCAGCAAGGTCAACTAGGTTGCGAAAATATGGAACCATAATTGCCGTTCCTAACTTAATAGGTACGCGCGCCGCCATGGCAGTCAGCACCACAAAAAGGTTTCTGTATGTAAGGTTGTCATTTACCCACACCTGATCAAACCCGTTCTGACGCCCAACATCTGCCAACCGAACAAGTTCGGGTACAGTGTAATAATCCGCAATATGGATCGTGAATTGGAGGCCTAATTCCCCATTGAACTTTGTTATTTTTTCCTCCTATTATTGGACGTTGTTTGATGGGTTCTAAATTATAGCGCTACCGCTAATTGTTTAGTTACCTTGTGGACGAAAAAAACTTGAAATTATATCAACAATTAACTTTTTTCCGATTTTAGATCCGGCTATTTTTTGAGAAGAATGCATACATGTGAAGCCTTAACTCCTAATCTAGCACCGCACAATCTTCGTTAATACCCGGTGCCCTAGTGGCTTTAGATAATACATAAACGGAGGGGTCAGTATAATGAACAAAAAGCCGACTGAAAAAGAATGGAAAGTTGTGAAAGCAACAGAACCCCGTATACGGCATACGATGCTTCGCGTAAAAAATCTCGAAAAATCCATTGATTTTTATACACGTTTGTTCGGTATGACGGTCTTCCGCCAACGGGATGTTGAAGGGGGAAAGTATTCCGTTGCATTCCTGGGTTACGGTGATGAAAACAGTGATCCTGCGATAGAACTCACATATAATTGGGATCAGGATGATGGATACGATGTTGGAGACGGCTACGGTCACATAGCAATCGGTGTACCTAATATTTATGCTCTATGCGACAGGCTCGAAAGCGAAGGTGTGGAAATTCCAAGACCGGCCGGCCCTTTAAAACACGGTGGCCCAAACGCTTCGGTTATCGCGTTTGTAAAGGACCCGGATGGCTACTTGATCGAGCTAGGCGAACGAGCATGACCATAAAAACCACTGCAGTGTGGGCCCGTTGCGCTAGCTAATTTATTTTCTGAGCCTGACTAATACTTTCATCCTCGGCCCAAAGCGTGGGTGCTACTGTTTAACTAGAGGGTGTAAGTAACTGTTTTACTTCGAATACTTCTCGCGTTCGGACAACTTTACCCACCCAATGCCGATCAAATTCCTTAATAAATTCGTTCATCAAGTCAGAACTTAGGAGTGTGTTAGCGGCCGCGAGGTCCAAAAACTCATAAAATGCGAGATGCACACCTGGTTCAACATCACTCCAACCGCGCATAGCGCTGACGGAGTTAAAATCTCGAAGTGCGTCAGGCAGATGCTCGGTCTCGTACCACTCATCAAATTTCTCACAACTTGCTTCGTCTACTTCAGCGCGGACAATTAGGTATGCGGTCATCAGTTACGTCTCCATATTGATTTTACTAGTCGGCCTAAAAACTTCTTCGATCCCGGATAAAGACGAAGAAAAAAGCAGCCAAATCATGAAAGAGAGGTAATAAGGCTATAGTGACAATATATGTGTTTTAATTGTTGCTCGCTTTGGCACCCAGAAGACAAGGCTCGTCTTCAATGGCTGATATTGACCTCTCAACGAGAACAATCAAGGAATTGATTAGCCCTACCCTCGGATCCCATTCTTAGCAACAAATTCTTCCATAGTCATGCCTTCCAGCTGACCGGAAAGATAAATATTGGGCGAATCGAATGACACCAACATTAGGCACCCACCCGGGGAACGCGCAGTGTGCCGATTACCTTTTAAGCGCCACACATACTGGCCGGCAACGCACACCCCATCGTCATCCTCCAAACTGCCTTCCAACATATAAGTCTGCTCTAAGCCCGTATGCTCATGGTATGGAATTTCTGACCCAGGTTCCATTCTAGCAAGAGCGGTACGGACCCCCGTCTCGTCGGTGAGCAAAATTTTTCCTTTTACCCCCGCGAACGGGAGATCCACCCAGGGAATAGAGTCAACGTCCACATAACGCGATACAAGTGCATCTAGTGTTTGAAGTTCAGGTTGGCTAGGTGTTGTGTAAACCATCTCGGCACCCCGTAAGTAAGAGAGCCGAAACCGTAGAACACAAAAGGCCAACAGGCAACACGCCGGCTCCAAGTTATAGAAACCGCGCACAAGTATGACGAATTAAACCATGATCAGTTTACGTTGATGACTACTTTGGGGCGTAAAATGAATTAAAACGTCCTCAAAGGTTTCAATCAATAGCCTCTTCGTCTTCGTTCGGGTCTATTGGCGTTATACCCTCTAATTCGTCCGAAATAACATTTTTTCGTTGGTCCGAACGTTCCCTCTTAATCCGATGGCGATCAGCCTTCTTCTGCGCACGTGCTTTCTCGCGTTCACGCCTTTCAAAAGAGTAGTTCGTTTTTTTTGCCATACTAAGGTAATACCCGTGACAAGCTTATCATCCCGCCAACGACACCATTTTTTTAAAACCCAATATTAGAGATCTATGTACTCAATCCGCTACCGCTAAATTTTCTGCAGACTGCCTACCATTTTGTCCATCTTGGAGCTCATAATTTAGTTTCTGCCCCTCCTGAAGACCTGGAAGGCCCGCTCGTTCGACAGCACTGATATGCACAAAAACGTCTTTGGAACCATCCGAGGGTTCTATGAACCCATAACCTTTAGTGGGGTTAAACCATTTTACTGTACCTGTAGCCATAATTTTTCCTTTCACGGCATAAGAGAATACGTGCCACCCCGCGTGGCACAATTACTAAACGTTGCAATGTCGAAATAGAAATCCTTCTCGCCGCAAAAACGGTCAAAAGTTATACCAACGACCACGTAACGCCGGCGCATAATATGACCCTATTTATTAGATGCAAGTTTTTTCGGAATTAACAAAATATACTAATCCGAAGCCTATAATACGAAATCACGTATTGCTTCTCAAACAACTTCGCCTGAAACTTGGATTTATGCAAAGATATGCGTAACTGATTAAGGCGCAAAACACCGTACTTGAGAAGTACTGTGCGCGTTGGTCGCCAAATAGACTAAAGTGACTCTGTCAAGAAGAATAATTTCACTCTGTTAGACTATTAAAGGAGAAAAACGTGGACTGGACAAACAAAAATGGTTTCGATTGGTGCGAAATTGTCGACATAGACTCGTTCGTCGGAAAATTGCTCCAACCAGACACCCGCCCGGCAAAATGGGCAGGCGACGATATAAAAAAAGCTATGGGGGCCTATAATAAGGAAAACCGACGCCATACAGACCAGCGTCGCGGTATAACGCTTGTAAACAAAGATCTCGAAGGGTCCGCGGGAGCAACTCCTACAATAAGCATCTCATTCCAACCTATTTTGCCAGGCGAACGTCTTGACTTTCATCGCCACAACTACATTGCCTTATACTATTGGGTAGAAGGCGAGGGTTACACTGTGATTGACGACGACAACATAGATCGCGAGGAGCACCGTCAGTACTGGAAAGCGGGCGACGTCACCACCTCTCCCGCTTGGTCTAACCATGCTCACGTGTGCACATCGGACGAGCCCGCACTTCAGCTTGCCATACATGATTTTCCGCTTCTATGCTACATGCGTGCAATGTTATCGGAAGACCCGGATGGGCACGAAAACCTTCGACACATGGTGAAGGGGGTTGTCCCAAGCTTTAACGCGTTAGATACAGAAGAGGATTTAGAAAACAGAAGTCAAAAAATAAGTATCGTCTCGGGAGAATGAATACTACTTTCTATCGCAAAAAAGAGGCCTTTTAAACCACCAAATCTTGTTGGCCCAGTCGTCGTCAGCCAACGCCCCACCAGGTGGCTGACGCCACGACTGTTTTAATGTCGACCCCCGATACGGTTCACGGGAAGATACAACAATTGAAGGAGGTAGATCAGCTATATTCAGGACGCTAAAGACTAATAGGTCATGCAGGCGGCATTTATTATACCACCCGTCAAAGACGTTGCCGCGAGCCAAAGGCCACTAGATATCTCGCCCTCCTCTATACGCCGCGACAGTTCAGGTAAAGGTATCCGTGCAAGGAAATAAATGATTATTTGGACCACAAGAGCGATCGCGCCCCAGATCACACACTCCATTATTGCCGCAGAATGAGAAATGACGATCGCCAACGGAATAGAAAAGCCTATCAAGCTCCCCGAAAAAGCATAAGCCGCGGCCATATTATTTTGTTTGATTAGTTTTATTTCGGCGTGTGGCGTAACAGCAATATAAATAAACACATAGATTACGGTGAGTACCGCCGCCGTCACCAGATAAGATACGAAAGACACCAAGCCACCCCAAGCAAACCCCTGCGACGCTGTACCAACAAGTTCCACGGTTATCTATTCCTCTCATGTTATACTGGTCCCGCGGCCATAACGGTCTGAGCCGGGGAAGTTCTTTGATTCGTAAATATATTACTCTTTTGTATAGATTTTTCAAAAGTTAGATTTATTCGTTGCTTCAAATCGGATTGCTCTTTTCTCATAATCTGATGAGTCGGAAGGTACGTGCCAGAAAACTACTCCGAATTATTAAAATAAACCCATGAACCTATGCAAAAGTTGCTCAACCATATCATCGATGGCAGTTTGTGAAGAAACTAAATTAGGTTTCTATTCAGTTAATGGACCAAGCAGCACCTCATAATGTAAAAACGTTTGAAACCTTTATCGAGCAAAAGACGAAAGCCATTCAAGTCTAAAGCCCGCCTGTTTATCACCTGAATATCAAACGGAGAATTCCGCCGTGACAGAATGGAAAATGTTTGATGAATTTTTATTTTTCTTGTGCCTAATGGTCGTTTGTTGGGCAGTAACAACGGTCTGGGATAAATTATCTGGAGACACCCAAAGGGGTCCGTTTCAAAGCTTCAGGGGACCAGCCAACAATAGTGCGTGGTTACATCGTACCCTCGTCTGGGGAATGATTATTGGATTTTGTGGTTGCACGGCCATCCTATTTGTGTGGGCCGCAAACTAGCTCGGAAAAAAACAGTTTTAGCGACCATTTCGTCCTTTGAAACAACTATTACACTGCACCGCCCTACTAAATTCACAGCTATCCAAAATAATAGCCCACCTGGAGATAATATATGAGAGCTTGGAAAATTGAAAACGACGATGGGATAGAAGCACTAAAATTAGCGAAGATCAAAAATCGGGATCCAGGCCCGGACGAAGTCCGTTTTAAGGTAAAAGCCTCTTCCCTAAACCGACGAGATTACAATACTGTTCGCGCACCGAGTGTACGCAATACTCCGCTCCCCCGAATCCCAAACTCCGATGCATCTGGCGAAATAATTTCGGTGGGTACAAATGTTAAGGACTTTAAAATAGGCGACCGGATCGCGAGCTGTTTTTTTAAACACTGGGAAGGAGGCCGGATGCGGGCGGAAATCATGGAGAGCGCACTTGGCGGGGCGCAGGAAGGTATGTTATCGGAGGAAGCAATCCTCCCGCAAACAGGTTTGGTTTCGGTACCAAAACACTTGAGCTGGGAAGAAGCAAGTACACTCACCGTAGCTGGTGTAACCGCTTGGAATGCGTTAATTGTGCACGGTCGCCTGAAAGCTGGCGACACCGTCCTTGTTATGGGAACTGGCGGCGTGTCGATCTTCGCACTTCAATTTGCCAAAATGATGGGTGCGCATGTCATAATTACCTCAAAAAGCGACGAAAAACTTAAGCGCGCGCGTTTACTCGGTGCCGATGAAACGGTCAACTATGCCAATACTCCGGAATGGGACGAAGCCATAATGGATCTAACGAGTGGAAAAGGAGTAGATCAAGTAGTCGAGGTTGGCGGCCCCGGCACCCTTCAGAAGTCAATTAGCGCTACCGGCTTTGGCGGTCACATCGGAATGATTGGCTCCCTCCTTTTGGGCGATGTCAACGTGCACCCCCTGCTCCGTAAATCTATACGCTTATCAGGTATCTTTGCGGGAAGCAGAGAAATGTTCCGCGATATGAATAACGCAATTTCGGCCAATAAAATGAGACCAATCGTCGACCGGGTTTTTTCATTCACAGATGCAAGAGCGGCTTATCACGCTTTGGGGGAGGATAAACATTTTGGGAAATTGGTTATCAAGATCAATCCTTAATGATCGTTTAATTTCCAATTAATCATTGAAGTTTTCGCGCAAAGTCGAGCCGCTATAATCCTTTTTTGAAAGACCCCGTCTCTGTAATTCTGGAACGACGTACTCTACAAATTCCTTGATGTTGTCCATCGCATGAAATCCCCTTCCTAGGATAAAACCACCATTCGCACCAGTTTCGTAATGGATCTTCTCAAGTTTATCGGCTATTTCCTTGGGTGCCCCCTCAGCAACTAATATTCTTTGTGACATGTAATCTCTACCAAAGTCTCGAACCGTGACGTCTGGATCTGTCGTCTTCAGTAATTCATCAAACGTCCCTAAATTACCTTTTTGTTCCCGAACTTGATCAGCGAAGTCCGACAACTTCATGTTTAGATTCGCCCGTGAAAAATCAACACCAAACCATTGTGACATTTCGATTAAACCGCCTTCCGCCGGAATTGATTCTAGGAATTTTTTTTCTTTCGCACGCGCCTCTGATTCAGACTCAGCCACCTGAATTCTGACGGACCACAAAATTCCTAGATCCCTCGGAGACCGACCGAAAGAGTCTAGTTTTTTATCAATGTCCGATCTGTGCTTTTTCATGCTTTCTAGCGTTCGGCGCGTGCTGAATTGAAGGTCGGCGTACTTTGCGGCAAGGTCCATGCCGGGCCCTGACTGGCCAGCTTGGATAATTACGGGTCGATGTTGTGGGGACGGCAACGCCGGTAACGGACCGCGTACATTAAAGTAACCGCCTTTGAAATCGATGCGATGAACCTTCTCAGGGTCAAGGAAAACACCGCTGTTAGGGTCTAATACGGGAGCACCTTTTTCAACACTATCCCAAAGTTGACATGTAACTTGCAGAAACTCCTGAGCGCGACGATATCTCTCATCATGATCCATCATGACATCGAAACCCCAGTTCATCGCTTCCCATTTGTACGCTGAGGTCACAGCGTTCCAGGCAATTCGGCCTCGCGTAACGTGATCCAACCCGTTAAAAATTCGCGCGACATGAAAAGGATGGTGATACGTCGTAGACATCGTTAATGCGTACCCAATACTTTTCGTCATCCTGGCCAAAATTGGGATCATTGGTGTCATATCGTGTCGGGGCCACTTTACTCCGTGGCTGACCACAGCATCGTGATTACCGCCATAATCTTCCGATGTTCCACCAGTGTCCCCAAAAAACAGCATATCCATCTTGCCGCGTTCGGCTACCTGCGCAATTTCCTCATAAAAGTCGGAGGTGCTATAATACGGATATCCTGCCCATGAACCCGGCATCCGCCACAGGAAATCTGTATGCAAAAACGAAAGATCTGCAGCGAGGTGGATCGTTTCTTTTTCTGACATCTTCCGTCCCCCTACTCATAGTCCCATACGCTGTTAACAGTTTTATTACGATGTCGGATATCGCCAGAGCAGTTCCGTTTGCCCAAATTTTCATCCTGATTGACCGTATTAAAGAAGCTACAACTTTTTACGCAAAGCGACCAACTTCCGTGTTTTTATCGATGTATTAAATTTTGGTTAATACTAGACTTTCAGATGAATTAAAAACGTCGTATTTAGCGCAAAGTTGGGAACGAAAATCCGGCCGTTGCCCGTCTTCCTTATATGAGTCAATATTGTTAGGTCGAAAGAGTTGAATATGACAAAGCCCCATAAAATTATGGCTAAGCGCCGATGCCGCAGGTTCTGAGCCAAGAACAGATTGAACTTTTCCACTCTAACGGTCATCTTCACCCGTTCGAAGGAATCGGTGAGGACGAAGCTGCGGCGCTGTGTGCAGACTTGGAAGACTACGAGAAAACCCAAGGTCAGAACGCCACTCAGATCATCACCAAGAGCCATCTACTTTTTTCACGAGCGTTCGCTTACTCCCGGCGCGCACCCATTCTAGACGCGGTAGAAGACTTGATTGGACCGAACATCCTTTTCTTCTCTTCTCGGTTCTGGATCAAACCGGGGTGTGATGGCTCCTTCGTCTCCTGGCACCAGGACTCCGCGTATTTCGGCCTGGAACCCAATGAACTCATTACAGTCTGGCTGGCACTTACCGACTCCACGATTGAAAATGGGTGTCTCCGCGTAATACCACGCACCCATCTGGGCGAGACCTACACCCACGACGAGACACCCGACGAGAAAAATTTATTGGCCCGCAGCCAGTCTATTGAAGCGATTGACGACGCAGGTGCTATTAATCTCGAGCTGAAGGCAGGCCAATTTTCTATACACCACGAACGGCTCGTTCACGGTTCACTCCCAAATACAACCGACAGGCCGCGCATTGGGCTCGGACTTTTCTGCATGCCCACCCACGTGCGATCGACGTTGGACCGGCGCTTCGCAGACCTTGCGCGCGGTGTCGACATTTTCAATCACTGGGATCACGACCCTACGCCCGAGACCGCCAGTGGGGAAGTAGTCGCGCGCCATGTGGAGAAAGCGGGTGAAAGATACATAGACCCCGACTTTGCGCAGGAATCTGCGCATTAAGCTTGGCCGAAGCTTTATCGTCGGGCCTTTGCTAATCCATTTATACCTAGTTTCGATTTAACCACCTGCGCCACCTGGTAAACTGCCCACTAGAACAAAGAGCGGGAGCCAAACTTTTAGACATTTACCGATGCATACCATTCTGTGATTTACCCGGCATATAATTCCACCCATGCGGTAAGAAAAAACTTCACCATTCGGGATGACAGGTTTTGATACTTAGTGCCAGTTGTGGATCAAAAACTGCGCCAGACGCGGATGTTACCGCGTAGGCTCCAGTATCAAAAAATGATTTGGCACTCTCTGGAGAAACAACTCCACCATTTGCAATGATTTTTAGGGACAAATTTTCTCGCGCAACAATATCGATCGCACGTCTGACATAGTTGAGGGCAATTTTATGGATGCCCGCGCCAGTAATCCCGCATGTTTCTCTGCCGGAGCTAAACGCAGGGTTACCATTCTTGTCTATTACCCGCTTATTTATGCCGTTCATTAAAACGACACCGTCGACACTGTCATTTGCTGCCCGCAAAACCGATGTCAACAACTCGTCATCAGAAATATGACCTAATTTCAATGTTATTGGCGTACGACCAGAGTTTTTGCGCAAATTGTTGCTTATCTCACAAACCATTTCACTATCGGCATAAAGCTCTCCTTCGCCCGTTGTCACATTTGGACAAGATAGGTTCGCTTCTACGACCTGAGCGCCAGCCTCTATGACCATTTGTGCTAAAATACCATATTCCTCTGCAATCTCGTGTTTCGACATGTTCGATCGAGGCGTAGCCACAACGGAAACAATCAACACCTGCCCATCAAGAATTTTGGATCGAGAATTCCGGATGTCGTTTAACCAAAAGGATGGCGATTTGGACGGCATGCCAAAAGACCCGGCGCCAGTGGCTTGGAGTAAATTGAGATTTCTTCGGTGGCGCTTTACGAGCACACCATTTGTCGACGTAGAATTTTCAAACACATCACCATCAACAAACACCCAATTCGGAAATGCATGGCAACGTCGTTCGATCAATCTTACTGACTTGTAGGTAAGTAGGTCAAAGCCCAAACGACTGTAAGTTTCCAACCAACGTTCGTTGACAATTACGCTTGCCGCAACCCCAAATTTTGAATATGTGGGAAGACCAAAAAATTCCTTTAGAGGAGTTTTAGGGATGGAGCGAAACCCCCCATTGTGCATGGGCCCATGTTCAAAATTCCAAACAAAACTTCGGTCTAACCTATACGTACTCATAGTGGAAAATTACACATTTTCACTCCGGTCAGTAAGAACGCTCGACGTTATCACAGATGTCATCAGAGACTCTTCGCTTAAACGGCAACGTTACGGAGTATTCCAAAAAACCACCCCCCCCCCCTACGAAGTCAACAGGATTAGGGCGGCACAAATCAGGATCCCATACGTTACTATTTTATACCAAGCAGTGGGTGCTAGCCCAAAAAGATATCGACCTATGTATATTCCCATAATAAATACTGGCCCCACAAAAAGTGCCTGTAAAACCATGGCAACCGTGTATACGCCCTGCAGGCTTAACCCCATAATTCCAACCACTAAATTACACGCTAACGCAGCTAGCACGTTTGCTCGTATAATTTCTGGAGCAGATGCCGAGCTGTGAAAATATATTGCACTAAGAGGAAAAGCGGGTACGCCAAAACTCCCCGTAATGCCGCCCGCAACGGAACCCGTACAAACACCGACTAGAACCCGACGTTTCCCGTTATATCTCCAACCAAAAACCATGAAGACAGTAATAAGCAAAATAAAAATACCCATACCCCGTCGAATGAATGAGGGTTCGGCAGATACAAAAAATAGAATTCCAAGTGTTATGCATATCATACTAGACCCGACAAGGGGGGCGACCTCCCTCCAATTAGCTTTCACTATCGCTTGAGAAAAAACGTGTAACTGACCGAAGAGCATTAGAATTACGACGATGCTGAACCCCGGAACCGGGCCAAATAACAGTGCAAAAAAAGGTACCGCGAACAAAGCACCCCCGAACCCGGCATATCCCTGGATAATACCGGCTGGCAGAGCAATGCACGCCGCAAGCAACAAGCTAAAAGTCCAAATATCTTGGAAATTCTGAAGAAAGACATCCATCATGGTTAGTATATAAGACTGTTCTCACACGTCGATAAGGAGATTGAAATGGGCCTCGAGCAAGTCTACTTCGTAACCGAAATTGTTGTTGGAATTGCGTTCGTGATTTCTATCTTATTTTTAGCGCTACAGGTGCGTCAGAATTCTACTTTTCTTCGGTACTCCATGAGCCAAGATCGTCGAAGCAATGAGAACTGGCTTTTTGAAACACTATGCACTGACGATAATTTCCGAGTTTTCCATAGCCGAATAATAACAGACTATGAAAATTTCAACGATGATGAAAAATATCGGGCGGACTCGCTCGCGATGAGAACATTAACATCTAATCTCAACGAATTGCTCGCATACCAAAATGGACTGATTACGGAAGACGAATGGCGCAGCTTAAAATGGATTTTAGAATTTACCGCAACCCGCCCCAACATCCAGGCAGTTTATAGGCGAATTAAAGACCAGTACCCAAAAGAGGTTCAACGTTATTGGGAGGGACTACCGTCAGTTTCCTCAAAAAATGTTACAAACCCTATCAATAATTAGGGAATAACGTCTATTATCCTAAATTACGGAGTGGTAGGCACCGTGTATGCCAAAAGTGTCATTTTGCGTCCACTTATTTGTAGGAATGGAACACATATCCATTATCACTTAGGGTTATTTCTCTGTGTCCCATTTTTTCCCTTTCTTAATATCCATGGAATTCACTCAGTAAAACGGCACCCCCGCCAGAATGGTCCAGGAATGATAAGCTCTAAAGACCTTTTCCGTGTCACCCTGTTAGGAACGGGGGCCCCACCACCGAGCCTGGACCGTTTTGGCCCTAGTACGCTCGTAGAAGTTGGTGAAAATAAGTTCTTGTTTGATGCAGGCCGGGGCGCCCTGCAGCGGCTCTTTCAGTTAGGTATCCCGTTCGGCGATATTACCGGTATATTTCTAACTCACCACCATTCGGACCACGTGGTTGGCTTTACGGACCTTTGGCTGACCGGTTGGATCAGGCGTCCCTGGGGAAAACGGGTCTTACCCCTTAAAATATGGGGGCCCCAGGGGACACACCAGATGGCCACACATCTACCCCTGGCTTTCGCTACCGACATTCGTGTCCGCGCTCATTCCTACGACGCAGAAGGGGTCAAACTAGAGCCGAGTGAAATTAAAGAAGGTGTCGTTTACGAAGGCGACAGCACCTCAATCACCGCCTTTGAGGTTGATCACGGTGGTGAAAACCTGGATGCCTTTGGATACCGTATTGATCACGGTTCCCGATCGTTCGTCCTCTCCGGCGATACAACGTTCAACGAAAATTTGATTGATCACGCACAGAACACTGACCTACTCGTACACGAGGTCACACATGGCATGGGAGACGGTATCGAACGCGCTAACCTGGAACGGATCCGCGCCAATCATACAATACCAGAAGACGCTGGCCGGGTATTTTCCCGAACACGGCCAAAGCTGGCGGTTTACACGCATCTTCTACTATTTGGGGATGCCACATCCGACGACTTAATTCCCGCAACACGTGCAACCTATGACGGTCCACTCCTGGTGGGGGAAGACCTCATGCAGTTCACCATCAATAACGAAATTACCGTCACACGCATGCCCCAGCCGCCTCCCTCGACAACACGTATTGCTTTTTAGGTCAGAGTAAAACTGATTAGGGTTGTGGACGATATATGACTGGACCTTTTTAACATTGACAAAGGCGGATGATGCCAAAACAAAAAAAGAATAGAAATTACCATTCGCAAAAAATACATTGAACTGCGACTGAAACGTGAGAAGCACGGTTGTCAGTTTTTTGTTAGACGCGCGTATAGGGCTTGAACGTAGCGATGGTCGCTGGTTTCGAATTCGCCGTCAGAAATATCCGTTTTGTATTCTTCAAGCTCCTCGCGTAATTCAACAGAAAGATCACGGCGGACCAGAAGTTTTTCAATTAACGAAAGTGTTTCTGTTTCGTCGACAGTAAACGTTGCATCAGGTTCGACAGTCTCATCTGCAGTGTAGTCATAATCGTCGGCCTCAAAACTTTCCTCCGCGTCATCCTCATCTTCTAGGTCATCCTCATCTTCTGGTTCATCTCCGACCAAAAGGTCCTCCCAACTCATTCCGGAGTCGGCAATCTGACTGTGAAGCAACCGCGCCGCCGCTAATACATCCTGGTCCTGTTCACTGCCTAGTTTATCCAGAAGCTCAATCACCTGGTTCCGTTCGAGGGGTTCGCTCATTGGAAGTATCTCCATCATTTAGTAAGACGTTCAGACAGCTTAGTCGCGCATTAAAGTCAGCATGACCCACTCCAGTACCTAACAGATATAGAGTGGAGAGGCGACCAGGAATAAGTGGATGTCGCATCGGTCTCTAAAAAAGTTAAGCGGATATGTTGTGCAGACAAAGTATGCGAAGATCGGTCTTGCCGCGATTTAACGTTTGAACAGGTTAATGGACCTTCCGCGCCGCAATAATCGCTCGCGATAATAGATCACCATTTATCACCGAATTTGATCGCGGCATCGACGCGGGAAACTCCAGGAACAGTGCCTGTGGATGGGAGATCAAAATTTTTGTTGTGGGATGGTGCTGGCCGTTCCTACGCCAAGACGTCGGGGGTCGAAACCCCTGAAAATTAAAGAAAGGCGCATCTGAGTTAAATGTGGTTTACTCTGAGTCTCCGTCGGCACTACCGGAATCGGTCCGTACTACAGGCTCAGGGGTTGCTTTGGAGGTACGCTTACCACGGTCTGGGTGAGCAGTCGTCTCCATGTAGACAGGCGGGGCACCCCCACTCTTTTCCTCACCGAAGTAAATTGTCTGGTGAGGAAAGGGAATTTCAATCCCAAGTTCGTCAAACTTTTGTTTCATACGGCGATTAAATTCTCGTCCAATCTGCCACTGTTTGATGGGCTTAGTAGTGAACCTTGCGCGCACCACGACCGCCGAGTCGTCGAAACGTTGAACGCCCATGATTTCGATTGGCTCATTGATCATTGGGCCATAGTAGGGGTCCGCCTGCATCCCCTCTCCAAGAGCTCGCAGAACCTCAATGACTTCATCTACATCCTCACGGTAGGCTATCCCAACGTCGAAAATATACCGTGAAAAATCCTTGGTCATGTTTTCAACCATACTCACGGAGCTAAACGGTATTATGTGTACATTGCCGCTAAGGTCCCGAAGACGCAGAGTTCTAATTGTGATCTCCTCGACTGCGCCAGACTTCTCGTTCACGCGGACTATGTCACCGATCGCAAACTGGTCTTCCGCGAGAATGAACACACCGGTGATAACGTCCTTGACCAACGTCTGAGCACCGAAGCCGACAGCAAGACCAATAACTCCCGCGCCGGCTAGAAGCGGCCCGATATCAACACCGATTTCAGACAGCACTATGAGCACTACTATTGTTCCTACAACCAGTAACAGTGCCTTACGCAGCAATGGTAGCAAGGTTTTTGCGCGGGCGCTGACTTCGCGATTACCATCTCCGCCACGCGCAAGGTATCTTTCAATTACAGAACTCACCACCTCCCAAAGAATTACCGCGACGACAATCACCAAACCACTGGAGACGGCACTCCCCAGGATACGTCGACCAGCATCAGTTTTTACCCAGCCAAACGCGTCGACACCCCAAGCTTGCAGAATTGCAAAACCCGCAATTACTGAGATAACCGATACAATTGCAGTCTCTAAAATCGCGAAGTAACGGTTGGTTCGGGCCACAAGTCCAGGATATCGCGATAACGTCTCCGGTCGCACTCCAAAACCCCTGCGAACAGCAGTATGTGAAAGGATCATTAAAATTTTAGCAATTATCAGTATTACAAGGCTTAAAGCGGTAGCTCGCAATATGAATTCAAATCCCCCAGAAATTCCAAGAGCCCAAACGCCGTAGACGCCGACCAGATAAACGATTGCAAGTACATGCCAAAGGTCAGCAAGCCGGCGCCTTGCAACCCTGAGAGCCGGCAACGCGCCACCCTCTTGCCCCGCAACCCATCCAGCAACGGTCTGGCGTACCTGAAGAACAAAAATTACAGCAAGGATGACAATCAGAAAGCCTATGGTATTGACCAAGGCGAGATAGCCGCTCAATGGCATACCGAGGAGTAGGGCTACCTCGGCGAGAAAATAACCGTAGACGCCCACATTGGTAAACCGGCGAACCCAAAGTACGAGGTAATTGGCATTCTCACTATCTATCGTCAGAACTCGCAGTCCAACAGCGGTCGGAACGAAAACCATTCGCGTGACCGCCATTACTGCGCGTGCAATTACACTGGCATTTACCAATGCCAACGCAACCAAACGTGTCGTTTCGGTGGGGTCGAGAAACGTCAAAAACAGGTATGCCGTGGCAGCAAATGCCACCATAGGCACCACGTCAATAAAGGTTCTAGCGACTAAAAACGGCAATCGAAGAATAACTGAATCCCGTTCGCTTCCCTCAACGGCCATTCGAGCTCGACTAAGCAAACGCCGAACAACCCATTCAATAAGCAGGGCACAAAGGAAAAGAAAGAGGATCTTCCAGACCGAATGAAACCAGATAATACGGTTTTGCGGGAGCGAGACCTGACGCGTTATCCAATTAGCGAACCGGGATACATCCAGGAGCAGCGAAGCGGCAATCACTAACTCCCGACTTACGCTCTCAATCCGACCGGACAGTTCCTGGATCATCTGGCCACCAGAGCGGCCCTGCTTGGTTTCCGGTAAATTGGGTTCGCGACCCGCAGACGCCTGCAAAGCCTTCAGGCGAGCGATTAGTTCGCCTCGGGTCTTTTCATCTTCAAGCGTCCGAACCAAATTGGTTATAGCCTTAGCCTCAGCTGCTGTAGCTCCCACGGCGTTTACCGATCGATCCGAGGACAAATTTTGCGCACAAATCGACATCGGCATCGCAAGGACGCCAAGGACAAAACAAAGGCGGCTAAACATGTAAAAATTGAAGTGGCGCATTTATCTCGCAATGGTGGTTGTTACAGTAAATCTATCTTTAAGAAGTAAGTCTGTCACACGCTTTGGTGACAAAGTTACTGGGCCAACTGGCCCGGACTCAGTAGCGGCGTTTTTCGTATGCTTCCTGAATATCAGCCTCAATACCCTCCAGTGAACGCTCGGGCGCACGGTTGTCCTTGCTGATCTGAGCGTACGAGGGGAAGCTCGAGCGCGAAACCGTGGTCGCAGGATCCCCTCGTACGCTTGATCGCCTTGGCACAGTGGAAGAAGACCTCGTCAAGCTCGATCAACAGGCCATGGGCCGGTACCTTGTCGCGGATCAAGTATGTGTGCCACCGGAGTGACCAACAACCCAACCTCCTCGTATAACAGTCCGCATTTGGTTATTCCCTTGTACTGAATTCCCTAGTGCAAAAACTTATATACCCCCAGCACCTGCACAGTTACTCCGGTTCCGTCCTTTTCAACGACCGCGACTGTGCAGGTTTTACGGCTAACCTTCATACACAGTGACAATGAATTTCGAAAGGCTCATTCCTCTGTACCGCTTACTTCCGTAGGTGTCTTTTTAGCGCCAAATACTTTTTCATGAAGGGCATATTGAAAGTACACGCCGAATGCCAACAGCGCTAAACTCGCAAGCTGCAATAGCGACCAACTTTCAACGATTTGTGCTAAAGCGGCAGCAGGATCCACCAAGAAAATAACTTCTGTCAGAATTAACACGATGAAGTAGGCTGAAAGAAGGCCAACAGTAATCGTTATTAGGTGTTTTCTGAGTAAGATCGTAATTACTATCGCGGCCAACCCTATAACTCCCAGAACCTCGTAGCTTATTTCCACCCCGACGAGCACCAGCACCGCAGCAATAATTACTGCAAAACCAAACCAGGCTACAAAATATGTGCCAATTCGAGAAAATATATAAAGCACGACTGTGATCACTAGGATCGCAATCCAAGTGATATAGTTGGTTATCAACCCCAAACCATGCATAGAATCGATCGTTAAAACCGTGACGACAGCCACAACAAAAAACGAGCCAGCTAATGCTTTATTAAAGTGTTTTCGACCATATCGGGCAGTAACATACGCAGCTATTGCGCTAACTACGATTGACAAATAGATATAAATTTCCATGTTTTCCATTGTAATCCTCCTACCAAAAATAGGTGTTTTGACTATTAGCTTCTAGCGAGTGCTATTATTTTATAACCATTTATTACAACTGTTATAGGCGACTAAGGTCTTAATCAATAAACACTGCCTAAAGCCGCGATTAATGTAAATAAGAACAGAAAAACCATTTTAGCCGTTTAAACTGACACACATTCTTTGCATGAAGCCAAGGATTGACAGAGCCATGTATATGTCGCGGGATACCCTTTATTGAAGGACCGATTATCGTTGAACATGACATGGAGGACCACGATTGACCAACGTCAGACACGCTAAATCGAGAACCCGCAATGGATAAGATGGCCGCACGATTAAGCGAGATCGAACTCGCTGCTTAAAATTGTAACTTTTTTTACATTACCGATTAGTTACAAATTTATTTCGAGTTACCCAATAAAATCCAATACTTAACAGAAAAAGTGGTGCCCAGGGTCTGTCGATTTTTTTATGTTTAAAATCAATGGGTTACATGGATTTTATAATCTCAGAAACTAAATAGAACTACACTGGACTACATAGAGGTTTGGGCATTTTTTACACTAATTCGGGCGTGATATGGACGCGCCTTTTATCGAGGTCAACGTAGGCTATTCGTACCCCTA
>JAYZFO010000017.1:0-10908 GCA_036336685.1 Pseudomonadota bacterium | reverse complement strand
AATACAGACAAAAATGGATAGAAACCTTCAAGACCGGGACCTTCAACCTTACGCTCTCTTAAGTTCCGCAGGATAAATTCGATCCACCATATAGGTCGTATCCTTCATTCTCTCCTGTCTATTTTTGAATTTCTTGTGAGTGACCCAGACCAATTTAGAAGAATAGGTTCCACCTTTAGGAGATCGTATTCCCCGATCGTTTAAGTGGTCTGCAATCTCCCGAGTGTTCAGACCTTGGTCATGTAAATCACTGATCAGGTGCAATCTCATTAGACGTTCTGAAGAGAGGTCAACTGTGGTCAAAGTTCGGGTTCTAACAGTCACCTCGACCATCAGAAAAAACTTGGTTGGATTTGATTTTATCCAATGAAACCTATTCCACTGTCACTGACTTTGCCAGATTACGGGGTTGATCAACGTCGGTACCCTTTATTACCGCAACATGGTAAGCCAGCAACTGAACAGGAATTGTATATAAAATTGGGGCAACAAACGGATTAACCGTGGGAAGTTCAATCGTTGTCGCGGCCAGGTCCCCAAGGCGATTAATACCTTCCTTGTCAGACAAAAAGATTACGCGACCTCCGCGCGCTACAACTTCTTGCATGTTTGAAGCCGTTTTTGAAAACAATGCGTCTGAAGGTGCAATTACAATGACAGGAACATCTTCATCTATTAGAGAAATGGGACCATGTTTCATTTCGCCGGCCGCATAACCCTCGGCATGCAGGTAAGAAATTTCTTTTAATTTTAATGCCCCTTCGAGCGCGATTGGGAAGCCCGTACCGCGGCCGAGATATAGCACATCCCGTGCCTCGGCCACCTCTTCTGCGAGTTCGCGAAGAGGACCATCATGTTTGAGCACCTCAACTGCTCGGGAAGGCACGGCAGTTAGTGCATTGCATAAGACCAGCTCTTTTTCTTCATTGATTATACCACGTGTCACGCCCGCTCCCACAGCAAGGCACGCTAAAGTAGTAAGTTGGGTGGTAAACGCCTTCGTCGATGCCACGCCGATTTCTGGACCAGCTTTAGTTTGAAATACAATATCAGATTCTCTAGCCATTGAGCTTTGGGGAACGTTAACAATAGAGAGAATATACTGGCCTTGATCCTTGGCGCGGCGGAGAGCAGCAAGGGTATCCGCGGTTTCTCCGGACTGCGAAATAAACACGGCCAGCCCACCTGGCGGCATTCCGATGTCCCGATACCGAAGTTCAGAAGCAATATCGATTTCTGTTGGCAACCCAGCCACGCTTTCAAACCAATATCTTGCAACCATACCCGCGTGATAAGACGTACCACACGCCGCTATCGTCACCCGTGACACATCTTCAAACGAAAAGGGTAACCGGGGTAGTTTGATGGCCTCACTTAAAGGACTCAGAATAGTGTGCAGTGTATCGCCTATGACTGCAGGCTGTTCATAGATTTCCTTTAGCATAAAGTGGGGAAAATTACCTTTGCCCAACACCACATCGGTAGCAGCGGTCACTTGGACTTCACGCTGCACAACAGCACCGCTTTCATCGTGAATAATGGAGCCCGATCCCTTGATTTCGGCCCAATCTCCCTCCTCAAGGTAGGTTATTTTATCGGTTAAAGGGGCGAGAGCAATCGCGTCAGAACCGATAAACATTTCATTATTACCGTACCCGATGGCGAGTGGGCTACCTCGCCGCGCAACAATCATATAGTTATTAAACCCAGCGAAAAGAATAGCCAGCGCAAAAGCGCCCTCCAGGCGTTCTAGGGCCTCTTTGACCGAAGCAGATGGCGAAAGGCCATTTTCCAGATAACTACTGATAAGGTGGACAACGGCCTCGGTGTCCGTCTCCGTTTCAAAGCGATGGCCGTCGGCACTCAGTTCATTTCTCAGGTCTCGAAAGTTCTCGATTATACCGTTGTGAACCAACACAACCCTCTCATCAGCATGCGGATGCGCGTTCATCTCTGTTGGTGCGCCATGGGTCGCCCACCTTGTGTGCCCAATACCCGTTGTACCCGACAGTGGGTTCTTGCTTACCAGCACCTCAAGATTAGAAATTTTTCCTTCAGCGCGGCGCCTATCAATACTGCCATTTTTGAGTGTTGCGATCCCGGCCGAGTCATAACCGCGGTATTCTAGTCGTTTCAGGCCGTCGATTAGAATAGCACTAGCGTCAGTATTACTGATCGCGCCAATGATCCCACACATTAATAACTGGTCCTATATAATTTGTTACGTTGGATCGGAGATACCCTTCCCGACCCGACGCCTATCACGAAAGGATTTTGCTCGTTTCTTTAAATTCGTCTGGTTACCTCGGGCAATAGCCAACGCGTCAGGTTCAACGTCCTTCGTGATAACCGAGCCAGCACCTACAATCCCACCTTTTCCAATCTGGACAGGCGCTACAAGCGCGCTGTTGGAGCCGATAAAAGCATTTGCTCCAATGTCCGTTTTTTCCTTCGAAAAACCATCGTAGTTGCACGTTATGGTTCCTGCCCCAATATTAGCCTCACGACCAACAAATGCATCGCCCACATAACTTAGGTGATTAATCTTAGCATTTTGTTCCACTAATGCCTCTTTGATTTCAACAAAGTTGCCGATTTGAACACCTCGTTTCAGCTCTGTACCAGGGCGGAGCCGGGCGAATGGACCGATTTTTGTGCCCGACGCAATCGTAGCACCGTCGATATGGCAAAAGGCCTTAACGTGAACATCATCACCGATAGACACATCGGGGCCGAAGAATACATTCGGTTCAATAACAACGTCACGCCCGAATTTGGTGTCAGAAGATAGCCAAACTGTTTCCGGGTCAGTCATGGTAACACCATTATCTAATGCCTTTGTGCGCAAGCGCCCCTGTATAGCTTTCTCAGCCGCAGCAAGCTGAAACTGGGTATTGACCCCCATTACTTCGCTCGAATTGGTCACTTCTACTAGACCACACGACAGACCTGTTGTTTTTGCGATCTCAACAATATCCGTCAGATAATATTCTCCTTTACCATTATTATTCTTCACCTTTTTGAGTAGTGGGAAGAGAACAGTGTTATCTACCACCATCATCCCAGCATTGCATAAACCAATGGCACGCTGTGACGGGGTAGCGTCCTTATGTTCGACGATGCCGTCTAGACTACCGTTTGCATCCGTTAACAGTCTGCCATATTCACCTGGGTCTTCTGGGCGAAATCCCAAAACAACAATTTCGGGACTGTGGGGGCCACGACGCGCTGCGAGCATTTTACTAATAGTAGAAGCCGCAAGAAGTGGCGTATCGCCATACAATATCATTACATCTCCGGAGAAATCTTCCATCGCCTCAAAAGTCGTCAAAACCGCGTGACATGTGCCTAACTGCTCGGTTTGTTCCACAGTGGGTAGGGGCGCCACCTCTTCCCGAACCGCTTCCATACCGGGCCCAACGACAACGATCGTTCGCGCGGGGGCCAACTCCGAAACGGTGTCGAGCAGGTAGGAAATCATTGGACGGTTGGCGATAGGATGGAGAACCTTTGGCCGGTTAGAATGCATCCTGGTCCCCGCGCCGGCGGCGAGGACAATCGCGGCGCATGCGCTGGCTGTCATCGTGGCAAACCTCCCCTCACTATAGAAATCTCCCAATTAGACGCAATTTTGCACCTAATCTTCTGGTACCTGGGAACTTGCCACAATCATCCCCAGTGCACCAAGACATTTAAAACCACAATTATTTAACTTTTTTCCGCTTTTTTTTAATCAGGGACCGTTTCTTTCCGCCGACGGTGCCGGTAGCCAAAGTGAGGTGCGCAACCAAGCCACCAATCGGCGTCTCTAATCTCAACCTAATCGGAACTGGGGGTGCGTCAACAAATGGTCTGCCCATCCAAACCCTAGCACTGCGGTCTAGACCTTTCCAATCGGAGCTATCCGTCTTTTTAAAACCAGCAATTTTATTAATTGATAATCGACATTGAACAACGGGCCCCACAAATGGCGTATAACGGTTTTCCAGAAGGGTCTTGTTACCCAACGACTTAGCAATTAAATCATACCGTCGTCGCCCATCAAAGACACGAACCATACCGTCGCAAGGTTCATTTCTATGTAGGCGCGTGATTAGACCAATAATAGCGGACATGAGATCCAGGGTGCCACGGCGCATATCTTCCGATACCGGTTCTCGGTCGTCGGTCCTCAATTTTGGCCTTATGCGCACAATTTTAACCTCACCGTGTTCAAACTTTAGATGCGCATACCGTTTTTTACCTCGCCAGTTATTTTCCTGCCCGGCCGTACGGGGTTTAACTTTGGTTCCGTGAAAACCACCTACGGCATAGGCCATCATAGACCAAGGGAAAAGCCATTCTATCGTTCCGACTGATTTAATTGTGGCGTTGACATGATAGACACTAGGTTCAAATTTTATACCCACATCAAGACCTATGATGTGGAAGCCACCAACATAGATTTTGTAGACAAGTTCATTTTCCAAGACAGCTAGAGGTCTCTCGGCTTCCGCAGGTCGAAGCGCAAATAAAACCGCCACCACTGACAGCAAACAGACCTTAATATTTCTCACGGGGCAATCACCGCAAAACCAGATTCTAATATACCCAAGGAAAATGGTTGAAGTGCCACGGATTGACAAGAGCCTCAACGCCCACTTATAAGCGGCGCGGTCATGCGGTTTCCGGGGCGCGTAGCTCAGCGGAAGAGCGCTCGCCTCACACGCGAGAGGTCGCTGGTTCAATCCCAGCCGCGCCCACCATTGTGAAAAAGCTTTGGAGCAACAAAATAAACTACAAAGATTGTTCCTCAAGCATCAGTTTTTCCATTAAATTGCGCGCCTGGATCGTAGGTTGGTCCGCATTTACGTCGACACGATTTCGATCTGGTAAGGCCGTAAGTATCTTATGCTGAGCTTCCACCATATCGACGTCCTCAAGAAAAGTCTCTCGAATACCGGAAAGAACGCCGGATACCCCTTCATCACTCAGAAAAAAATTCCGCGATGACACCCAGAAATGATGAGTGGTAGTTTCCGTTTCCGGCGTAATTCCATGTGTGTTGAAGACTTTGTACGAAGTACAGTCTTTACCCTCAAAAATACCGCCATCTAATTCGGCGATACCCGTGTCAAACGTAATAAGACCAGCACGCGGGTAATAAGTCCAAGCAACCCAAACGTCCGCATTACCAGTATGCCCCGTCGCGTTGACCATGTATGGGGGAGGGTCACTGTCTCTCATTTCCCGAGTATTATGGATTGTTTCTCCAACCCTTTCTACTTTAGGGCTGTGTCGGAGCGAGCCTGCATTACCCAGCGTATCAGGATGGACAAACCGCGAGTGGGTATTATCTAGTTGGATGTCGATAAGGTATTGATAATTGCTATGAACATAAAACTTGTCAGCTACGGGCAACCAGTGTTCAGATTGGTGCCAGAAAGTATCGGGTATCAACGCCAAATCCATTTTAAGCAGGTCACCCATCCAAGCCCACACCCAGCCGTACTTTTCATGCAAAGGGTACTTTTTCACACGTGCGTCAAGGGGAACCCGGTCCTGGCTGGGGACCTCGATACACTCACCATCAGGATCAAAAACCAACCCATGATAACCGCATTGTATGGTATTTCCGTACACCTTTCCCGCGGACAGTGGAGCTTGCCGATGGCAACAACGATCTTCGAGTGCAACAGGAAAACCGTCTTCTGATCGCCATAGTACTAATGGCTCGTTTAACACCACTCTCGCCAACGGCGCAGTTGTAAGTTCTTCGGAAACCGCTACCACGTACCACGCATTTTTTAAAAACATGATATTCCACTTGTCCCGTTTATAATTTCTTAAATTCCATTTTAATCGACCCCAGCCGCCGAAAGCGACCATTTTCCATAACTACGGTATTACCCGCTCGTATTGCGCGCGTTCCATCAAGCGACGTCGCCCAAGGCTTGAGTATCAAACAATGGCCATCACCAATTACATGACCCTGTCCATCTCCACCTGGTCTTGTGGTAGGCCCATCCATCCCCAGTCCAACACCATGACCCATAGTTGGCGCTGCTTTGGCTTTATTATCCCCCATAAAATTTACCCAAATCGAGATCAGTTCGGAGTAACTCATTCCAGGGTGGGCTCTATCTAGTAGATGGTTAAAACAATCAATCGATAACCCGTAGAGCCTATCATATTCATCGGGGGGTGTTCCCAATGAGACCGACTCTATACTTTGTGCCATGTAACCACCGTACTTAATTTCAGATTCGCAAATCAAAATATCATTCTTTTCGAGCTGTCTATTAGAAGGCATTAAAAATGTCTGGTTTGGCTCCTTGCCAATACCAAGCAAAAACATACCTGGCATTTCACCCCCTGCCTTGATATGGGCGGAAACCATTTCCGCATAAAGCTCCTGCTCATTCACGCCAGGGCCAGCATGTTGGTGAATGGCATCGCTAATTGCATCCGCACATTGCTGCGCTCTTAAGATCATCGCGATTTCTTCTGCGCTTTTGACCATCCGTATTTCATGCATCAAGTCTGTGGCGTTCTCAAACTTTGCATGCGGTAGGTTGTTGCTGATTTCGAAATATTCCCCTTGAGTTAATGTTCCATCGGGAAACCTGAGCACACCAGAAAGACCGGGAATACCAATTCGAGATTTTTCAAGCCCCAATTCCTTGACTGCCTTAACCATCGCAGACCCCCACTGGCCTCCTTGGGTAGCTCGAATTTCCTGTATCCATTCCTGAGCATTTTCCCAATACTCTACCCTTCTGGGTTCCCGAATGATTGCAACCGGTAAACCACTAAGAGGAAATATAACTGCGAGCGCAGTGCCACCGCCACCGATAGAGGTGAGATAGCGAGCATCTGCCTGGCACGCATCCCACTCGCCGGTATTTTGGGGTATTAAAAGACCCTCAAGTCCATGTGTGGCCATGGACGCCCTTACTGCTCTATAGCGTCTATCTCGCTCTTGGGTAGATAATCGTGGCAGAACTGGGTTCACCGACATTACTGCCTCCCTAAAGAAGTTTTGACTCGAATTAATGTTTATAAGCCTCTATTTGAGACTATCACAGTCCAACGGAGTGAAGAGAAAAATGAAGTTTGGAACCTTCCTGGCACCATTTCACGCCACCAATGAAAACCCTACACTAGCCCTTCGGCGCGACCTAGATTTGTTAGTTCACCTGGATCAGTTAGGGTTTGATGAAGCGTGGGTCGGCGAGCATCACTCCGGCGGTATGGAAATTATAGCGTCCCCCGATATCTTTATTGCTGCGGCAGCGGAGCACACACAGCAAATAAAACTTGGAACCGGAGTTATCACCCTACCCTATCATAATCCCTTTTTGACAGCGGAAAGAATTAATCAGTTAGATCACCAAACCAAAGGACGCGTAATGTTCGGAGTGGGCGCCGGAGCATTACCGTATGACGCAGAAATGCTTGGGATCGACGTATCACTAATAAGGGACAAGATGAGGCAGTCTTTGGAAGTTATTATCCCGCTACTTTCAGGGGAAACAGTTTCACGAAAGACTGATTGGTTCGAGCTACGAGAAGCTCGCCTACACCTGAATCCCTATACTCGCCCCCATGTCGAGCTAGCTATTCCGTCAGTTGTTTCGCCGTCTGGCCCAGTTACAGGCGGCAAATACGGTATGGGCTTGTTATCAACAGCGGCCACGACGACTGCAGCGTTTGATGCGCTGCCTGCCACATGGGGAACCTATTCAAAAGCAGCCACATTACACGGCCATACACCGGATCGAGAAAAATGGCGTTTAGTTGGGCCTGTGCACATTGCAGAAAGTAGAGAGCAGGCGAGACAAAACGTAAAATTCGGCCTACAAAAGTGGCTACACTACTTTAAATATGTTGGCCATCTTCCTCTTGCCGCCACTGGCGAGGGGGCAGCAGAAGACGATATTGATGCCCTGCTAGAAGCTGGGGTCGCCGTAATCGGCACGCCGGATGATCTCTGGACTCAATTGGAGAGGCTAGAAACACAATCGGGAGGGTTTGGGGTATTCCTTGAAATGGCCCACAACTGGGCTGATTTCCCCCAAACACTGCGAAGTTATGAATTAATAGCCAGGTACGTTATGCCGCGATTTAATAATCAACCAAACCGGCAACAGGAAGCCTATGAGTGGGCTATGGAGAAAAAACCCCTATTAGTAGAAAGGCGGCAAGCGGGAATAGATCGCGAGATTAAAGAACAAAATTTGAGCAAAAAGAAGTAGCCGACACCTAGCCGAAAATCTTTTTCTCCTACTCTCGGAGAAAACCCCATTTATCCCACGCGTCGCGGCGAGCGGTTGGGGAGGGTGCATTTACCTTTTGAAAGTTTTCCTTCCAATGAAAGGGACGACAAGCGTTTATGATAGCCCGGCTGTTGTAGAGTTTGCCCTGTTCACGATCACTAGGAGAAATGACAGGATCGAGAGCCGAAGACCACGCATTTTTTATAAATTCAATATTTGTTGCGGGATCGCATCGCGTGCACGCAGCCCAAATAACCTCCTCTAGATTTGATACATCGATGTCCTCGTCAACAACAATTACAAACCTGCCAAGGTAGGCACCCGCGTGACACATTGCGGCTATATGGCCTGCTTGAACGGCGTGACCGGGATAACGCTGTTTAATGGCCACCGCCAGAAAAAGACGCGAGCCACCTACTTCGTGAGCCCAAACCTCCGTTACATCGGGAACCCCAGCGCGCGTTATATTTTCTTTTAGAACGGCAGAACGACTTATTGCTCTATAGCGCGCGTATTCATACGGCAGCCTTATGTGTGCTGCACCAAGAATTATAGGCTCATTCCGGTGATACACCGCGTCAATTTGTACCCATGGCTCCGCTTCCATCGTGCCGCCTTGATAGCCCAACCACTCACCGAACGGCCCCTCTGGCGCCACATTTCCAGGATGGATAAACCCCTCTATGACAATTTCAGAATTAGCGGGAAAGGGTAATTCGGTATATTTGCCGTTAACGCACTTAATCGGACAACCACGATATGCACCCATCATGTCCAACTCACACAACCCCTCGGGTGCCTCTGTCGATGAGGTCAAAAACGATAAAGGATCACTACCGACTACGATACAAACAGGCATTGGAATGCCTTTTGCCATATACTTATCTCTGTGAATTCGACCATGTTTTCCGGGAGAAATATAGAGAGCCACTCTTTTCTGATCATGAACCATCACACGATATGTTCCGCAATTGATCCAACCAGTCTCCGGGTCACGCGTTATAACAAAACAACCGGTCCCTATGTATCTCCCGCCATCGTCAGGGTTCCAAAGTGGCGCGGGAAACTTGGTTACATCAATAAGAGGACCTTCGAGAATATTCTCGAAGACGGGACCATCCGAGACAATTTCATGGGGTATCGGTTTGAGTTTTTTTGTATGCGCATTATAAGCACGAGATAAATCAAGCTTATTGAACTCTTCAGGGAACCCCAGGGTCAAATTCTTGCGAGTACCGGTGAACCAGTTAATGAGAATTCTAAAACCCTTTGGACAGCCTTCAACTTCGTCAAATAATACCGACGGAGTGCCCTCATCATGGCACATGACTTCAACTACCTGACCAATATCCGTGTGCCAATTTGCATTGTTTACGACCTTTAAGTCTTTGTTAGCGTCGACTATCGCCAGCCAATCCCGGAGGTCGTCATATTGTAACGTACAACCCATGTTGGTTGTGGCTGCCATATCTTTTTGATGCAATTCTGTCATGGTCCTCGTGTAAGTATAGCTATAAAAATCCCACGGGTGAAACAACCTTGCGGCGAATATAAAGAGGCGCCAACCAAACAGAGGAAGTGTTTCCAAAGAAAGGTCTCTCGATTTCTATTTCTAAATGTTTTATCGATTAGGAAAATATTTTTATTGAAAGTAGAGAATAAATGGGCGAATTCGCTGTTGGGCAATCAGTAAAACGGTCTGAAGATCCCAGGTTATTGATAGGTCATGGGGAATTTCTGGATGACGTTAATCTCCGACATCAGGTTTGGGGATATGTTTTGCGGTCACCTCACGCAAAAGCCAAAATTCGCACCGTCGACACACGCGATGCGATAAGTGCATCCGGCGTTCTTCGGGTACTCACGGGCGCGGATTGGTCGTCAGAACAATACGGAAGTCTGCCGTGCGAAGACGCTCATAAGACGAAACCCGATGGTTCGCCAATGTATCACCCACCCTACCCCGCGCTCGTGGAGGATCAGGTAAAATACGTGGGGGATTACGTTGCCTTTATTGTCGCAGAAACACAAACACAAGCCAGAGATGCGGCAGAACTAGTTCGGGTGAATTATGAACCTTTACCGTCAATAACAAACCTTGAAGACGCTGTTGCAAGTGGGGCACCCCCTGTTTGGCTCGACTGCCCTGATAATAAAAGCTTTTTGGAAGAAAAAGGAGACCGTCACGCGGTAGAGGACGCGTTCGAGCAAGCCGATCAAATTATATATGAAAAGCTTATTATTAATCGTGTTACCGCTGTTGCGATTGAACCACGAGGTTGTATAGGCGATTACGATAAGAAGCAGGATCGGTACACACTATATACAGGCCTTCAAAACCCACACCCGTTACGGCACCAAATTACGCGTCAAGTATTCGATATACCAGAAACCCCTCTTCGAATAATACCCGGGGATGTGGGTGGAAGCTTCGGTATGCGCGGCGGCACATACAACGAGCTTGTCCTCGTGTTGTGGGCGTCGCGCCTGATTGGCAGACCGGTAAAGTGGTGTAGTGATCGAGAAGAGGGTTTCTTATCTGATACTCACGGCCGAGACAACATTAGCGAAGTTTGGCTGGCGATTGACAAACAGGGGCTATTTCTCGGTTTACAGGTAAAAACACTCGCAAATATGGGAGCGTATCTTG
>JAYZFO010000016.1:0-10849 GCA_036336685.1 Pseudomonadota bacterium | reverse complement strand
AGCGCGCCATGCATTGAGCACAGAATTTGGTCCCGCCGGTGCGAAAGAAACGCATCTGGCTTCCAATCCAAAGGTGCGCGAAAGTGAGGACAAGAATTATAGTAACCAAAGACCTGACGACCACGCCGCACTACAAAAAATGAGTTTAACTCCCCTATAGCTTCGAAGCCCTTGCTGCCGGGGTCTTCAATATCGTCTAGTTGGCAAAGCAATATTGCGTCGTTTATTGTCATAACATAACAATATTTAAGCGCTGACCCCCGCCATTTTACACAGGATTTTCCACTCCTTTTTTCCGACTGGGACTACGGATAATCGAGACTGTTTAACGAGCGCTAGATTAGCAAGCTGGGGTTCTGCTTTGATGTCGGCGAGAGACACCGGGTTTTTTACTGGAAACAAAGCTTTTACATCCACCATCCCAAATCGACCTGATTTATCGGTTGAATCTGGGTAATGCTCTTTTACGACTTCGACGACACCGACAATCTGTTTTTCATTGACAGAATGGTAGAAGAAGCCTCGGTCGCCCTTATTCATTTCTTTCATATTGTTATTTGCTTGGTAGTTTCGAACGCCATCCCATTCCGCTGTGTCCGCTTGAACTTGGTCCCGCCAGGACCAGGCACCAGGCTCCGATTTGAAAAGCCAATACTGCATCGATTATCCCCTTATGTTTCCGAGTATATGTGCATTAAGCCGCTTCAATATAAACAACGATGTCCACTTCAATCTGCTTCAGCCCTTAGCGGGCGGGATAATAGTGTGCTTACTACCCTATCAACCTCTTTTCCGCCGTTTAATATCTCGTCGATCGCCCAAGTAATAGGCATTTCAATTGAAAGCGTTTTCGCTAACGCAGCTGCAGCACTGGCTGTAAAAACCCCTTCCGCTATCGAGTTGCGTTCATTCATTATATCTGTGAGCAGCCGGTTTTGGCCCAGGGCGAATCCTAAAGAATAGTTTCGTGACTTTGTACTCGTGCATGTCAGCACGAGGTCTCCTATACCTGAAAGGCCCATTATTGTTTCTGACTTACCTCCTTTAGCTATACATAATCGTGCTATTTCCGCTAACCCGCGAGTTATTAAAGCGGCGCGAGCGTTGTTTCCAAACTCCCGCCCATCCGCAATTCCGCAGGCAATTGCAAGAACATTTTTGATTGCCCCTCCGATCTGAGCACCTATAACATCGTCACTGGTATATGGCCGGAATGCTTCTGATCCTAACTGGTCAGCGACCTGCTCCGCGATTTTTATATTTTTGGCGGCTAATGTTACGGCAGTAGGCATGCCCGCCGCCACTTCAGCCGCGAATGTTGGTCCGGACAAAACCAGTATTGGATTGTTTGGAAACGAAGCCGCCAATACTTCGCTCATTAATTTCATCGACTTTTGTTCAATCCCCTTTGAACATATAACGAGAGGCGTGTCTCTTGGTATTCGCGAGACCAGCGGTTCAAGTGTTTTTCTCATATGCTGGGCGGGTAAGGTAAGTAAGATGACGGGGGCACCTGCGATTTCGATAACGTTTGTCGTTGCCTTAATACCTTGGTTCAACTTTGTCCCAGGCAAGTAAACGAGATTTTCCCGTTGTTTATTTATAGAGTTTGCTACGTCGCTCTCAAGAGCCCAAATAACAACATCGTTTCCGGCTCGCGTGGCTGTTATTGCGAGGGCGGTTCCCCACGCACCGGCTCCAACAATGGAAATCATGCAAAAGCCATAGCTAGTTCGGTATAAGATCGCTGGCGTCTATTACCGCAATTTACAGCGTTAAAGAAATATATTTTATGGACCAATCTCGAAGCCTTGGTATAAGTTTAGCCTCTCACGGAAGCCAAATCCGCAAAGAAGTCCGTTTTTTTTTACCAATAGGTAGTTTACATGAGGCGTAATCAGCATCAGGCACCAATCGGGTTACGTTCTAGAAAATCACTAACCGCGTTGTTGTATTCCTCTATTAGTATGTGATTAAAAAAGTGCCCCCCTGTGGGGAGAATGACTTTTTCTGCGCCATCTATTTTGTCCGCGAGCTCGTCTGATAGATAACGTGGTGTAACCATATCGTCCTCTGCGACAATCACGAGCGTGGGAGCGTTTATTTGTCCAATTTTATCTCGACGGTCGAAGGCACAAATAGCATTTATCCTACTTACCATTATTTCCACCGGTTGGTCTGCTCCAGCAAGATATGATTCCAGCTCCGATATTTTTTCCGAATGTTTAGAGATGTACCAAGGGGGAAGTAATGACAAGATAGATTGACGCGCGTATTCCAATGTTCCTGTCTCCATCAACACTGCTTTGCGGGCTGCAAATGCGCGGTTAAAATAAATATCTTGCCCGGCCCAGGTTGAACTCAGAACAAGCGAGGCAAGCCGGTCTGGGTAGTCTTGAGCAATTATTTGTCCCATTGCGCCGCCGGTAGAATGCCCAATCCAATGGGCCTTGGAGACTTCTAATTTGTCCATCAATTTAATTGCATCGGCTGCCATTTGTTCAACTGAATATTCGATGTTGGAATAAGTGCTTTTACCGCAGCCGCGATGATCGTGAATTATCGTGCGGTATGTTCTAGACAGGGCCGGTAGTTGATTGGACCAGACAGCTCCCCCCCCCCCTAAACCCGGAACGAGCATTATTGGGTCACCGATGCCACGTTCTTCAAAATAAAGTTCGGCATCACCGATATTTACTCTTGGCACAAAAACCCCCTGTTATAGTTTATTTTGTGTCGTTAACGCCCATGGAGCGCTCAATCGCTACGACTTCTTCCGGTCGCTCAAATGGTGTAGGTGCTTTGTCGCCTGTATGGCGGGGACGACCAATTGTTTCAAAAAACTCTTCTAACCCAGCAGGGGTTATTACCCACATCATGACTAATTCTTCGGAGCCATCATTGTAGATTTCATGTTTAACATCGCATCCTAAAAAGCAGGTGGAGCCCGGTCTGAGGTCGTGTCGCTTGCCATCAAGATTTATGTGACCCGTCCCACGAAAACACACCTGCAATTCTATTTGGTCGGGGTGGGAGTGTTCCCTGACATGTCCACCAACCGCGATAGTTTGATAGCCCATCGATAAGTTTTGGAATTTTGTGTTTTGTGGTGTGAGTTTTGGTTCTGCATAACCATTTGCCGGTTTAGGTTGCCAAAAACTTGGCCCATCGCCCGGTTGCACCACCACCGCGTGACCGCGGAATTCTTCTGAACTTACCATTCGTACCGAGCTCCGTTTATTAGAAACACCATTGTTATGGTATACTACTCGAGACAAATACCAAAAACCGCGGTCTCTACTTTTATTAGTTTAAACTAAAAGTGTCGTAATTCCTCTAGCGGCCAACGAGGACGAGGAGCAATATCGAGATCGTTTACCAAACCCCGCTGGAAACGTTCAATTCCAGCCCAGGCAATCATCGCTGCGTTGTCTGTACATAATTCTGGTGGTGGGGCTATAAAAACAAAGTTGTGCGCATCGCATAATGCAGCAAGTTGTTTGCGGATCGCTAGGTTGGCACCAACACCCCCGCTAACAACCAAAGTATTTCCATTCGGATACTGCTCCTTATACATTTTTATGGCGTTTGCACAACGATCAAGCATGATATCCGACACAGCTTCTTGAAACGATGCAGCGACATCGCACGCGTTTGAATATGATATTTCTGAAACTGACATCGCTAGAATACACTGGCGAACCGAAGTTTTAAGCCCCGAAAAAGAAAAATTACAACCCGGTCGGCCTTTCATCGGGCGCGGAAAGGCAAAACGAGCGGGGTTTCCAGAGACGGCTGCTTTCTCGATGGCAGGGCCACCCGGGAATCCAAGACCTAACATTTTTCCACATTTGTCAAACGCCTCGCCGACCGCATCATCGGCTGTCTCACCCAACAGTTTATAGTCTCCCAGACCTTTCACTATTAAAAGCTGGCAATGACCACCAGAGACTAGGAGTAGCATATAGGGAAAATCAATGCCGTGTGTTAACCGTGCGGTCAGCGCATGGCCCTCCAGATGATTAACGGCAATAAATGGGATATTAGCTGAAGCGGAGATCGCCTTTGCCGTCGTCGAGCCTACAATGACCCCCCCAATCAAGCCTGGACCGCAGGTAGCGGCAATTCCATTTATATCCTTTAGAGTGACTCTCGCATCTCGGAGAGCGTCGCAAATAATTCCATCTAAAACGTCCAAGTGGGCGCGGGCGGCAATTTCGGGCACAACACCCCCAAAACGAGCATGTTCCTGTTGTTGAGAATATATCTTATTGGATAATACTTCGCGGTTCTCGTTTACGACCGCGGCTGCCGTTTCATCGCAGCTCGTTTCTATGCCGAGCACAAGCATTTGTATGCCATTTTAAATATTAATCTATCTATAAGACTAAACCAGCATACCATTTGTTTCCACGATCAAATAAATTCGGATAGAATCATACCATGAATTCTTCCAGCGTCCGCATTGGAACCCGAGGAAGTCAACTGGCGCTATGGCAGGCTAATGAAGTGCGCCGTCTTCTCGGGGAAACACATCCTGAACTGGCCCAGGACGACGCGGTGGAAATAAAAATCATTTCCACTAGCGGCGATCGAATACAGGATGGTTCGCTTTCAGCGTATGGTGGGAAGGGGCTGTTTACTAAGGAAATAGAGGAAGCATTGCTCGATAATGAGGTCGATATTGCGGTCCACTCTTTAAAAGATGTACCCATGCAACTGGCGCATGGGCTCGAAATTGATTGTGTTTTGCCAAGGGAGGACGCGCGTGATGCTCTGATCTGCCCTCTGGCGAATACTATAGAGAAATTACCCCAAAAAACCACTGTTGGTACATCCTCTCTTCGTCGTAAGGCAATGCTGTTAAAACAGCGGCCAGACCTTCGAGTGGTCCCATTTCGGGGCAACGTAGACACGCGGCTCAAAAAATTATCGTCAGGGATGGTGGATGCTACCGTGCTTGCCGTTGCCGGGTTGAAACGTCTGGGGGTTGAAGAAATCGGCGCGCAGCCATTAGATCCGGACGAAATGTTACCGGCAGTTTGTCAAGGCACCTTGGGTATAGAGCGTCGCTCTGATGACGAATATATCTTCAGGATGCTTGAGCCTTTGAATGATTCTTTGACTGAACTGCGGTCACTTGCAGAGAGGGAGTTTCTCGGGATTCTTGATGGCTCTTGCCAAACACCGATTGCAGCTTTTGCTGAGCTTGACGGTAACCGTATGCGATTTCGCGCCGCGATTGCGCGACCCGATGGCAGTAAATTGCTTAAAACAGAGCGGTATGGACCTTTGTCAGAAGCGATTGGTTTGAGTCGCGATGCTGCGGCTGAATTAAAAGGTCGCGCGGGTTACGGTTTTTTCGATGGCTGATAAGCGTCGGCTGCGCGCCCTGATAACCCGGCCACAAGAAGATGCGGTTGAGGTAGCAATTGCTCTAGTAAGGCGGCGAATTACACCTGTTCTGGCACCTATGATGAGCGTGGTGTTTGGTTCCGCCGAGGTTGGGGTAGATCTCGACCAGGCTCAGGCCATCTTGTTCACTAGCCGCAACGGCGTCCGCGCTTTTTCACGGGTATCCGACCGCCGGGACGTAAAAGTTTTCGCGGTAGGCGATTCCACAACGGCACTTGCGTATAATGAAGGGTTTTTATCTGTTGAAAGTGCTGGCGGAGATAGTGCTGATTTGGCCAAGCTTTTGATTGAAGAACTTTCTCCCTCGGGCGGTTTTCTTTTTCACGTTACAGGGGTTTCCACAGCTGGTGAGATTCGAGAAACGCTTACGATAGCTGGTTTTAACGTTATTCAAAGTAGCTTATATGAGGCGGTATCGGTGAGCGAGTTTTCTCAGAAAACGATAAATTTTATCAAAGATGGAGACGGTGATTACGTCTTGTTTTTCTCGCCGCGTACCGCGCGAATCTTTCTTGCCCATATTAGAACGAATGAACTGGAAGATTCCTGTAAAAATTTAATTGCAATATCTCTTTCGCAGGCAGTCGCTGATGAGTTGAGTATTATAACATGGAGGGCCATCGCTGTCGCAACCATGCCCAATACGCAATCGGTTTTAAAAGCGATCGATGAAATTAAAGAGCATTCTGATAACAACGACGAAAAACCACAAACTATTATTTCCCCAAAAGCACCAGATACACGCGGACTAGATAGGTCTATTGAAATCACTCAAGATCAGGAAAATAACCGCGACCATAAAGACGATGAGGAGCAAAAATTAATAAGGACCAATAGTGATTTTAGTTCTTTCCAAACACCTGTGATTGATTCAGAAAAATTAGCTGTGGGGGATCAATCCAATCGTAGTGAGATAGAAATGAGAGAGACTTCAGACAACGGAACACCAGACCGTCCTGCGAAAAAATGGTCCTATGTCACGGTCGCTGCTTGGGCCGGTATTAGCACGCTACTAATACTAATTATCGCTTATTATACCCTACCATCTTGGCGAGGTTTTCTGCCCCATCAGATTAAAGATCGCCTGGCAGGAATAAATCAGCCGAGTTCTAATCAATTAAAAATCATAGAGAACATTGAAGATTTACAGAGGAGGGTAGAAGCATTCAAACAAAGCGTAGGAGACATTACACTGCGACTGAGCAAATTGGAGTCACGCATCTCCGAAAACAGGAATTTGGGCGCACGAGTAACAAAAAATGAGCAAGTTTTAGGACAGATAAAAAACCGTGCCACCTTAAAAACCCCACCTAGTCCCGCTGACTCGACTATTTATCTAAAACTGGACGAACGCGTAAAAAAGCTTGAGCATGTTGTCCAAACGACGGTGAGGGAGCGTGGGCAAGGGGTCGAAAATGCCACACGTATTGGGAACGCAAATCTAAATAAGATGGCGACACTTGAACAAACAATTGCAGGGCTTGATGTTCGCCTTACAGAATTAGGAAAACGATTTTCTGATGGTGGAAGGTTGCCCGATCAAACCCCTAACTCTAACTTGATAGTTTTAGTTATCGGCCAACTTCGGGAGGCGTTACGAATGGAGCAGCCTTTTGCGAAAGAAATTGCGTCGCTGAAAAGTCTCGCAAAAGGAAACCCATCTATATTAAAGGCAGTCGCCCCGATTGAGAAGTTAGGCGATCGGGGCATACAAACGAAAGCGGACCTTTTGGGACGACTACCCGCTCTTATTAAGGGACTTTTCAATAAAGCCCAGTTTTCAAATGAAAAAGGTTGGGTGGGTACGGCGGTATCACAGTTGAAACAGGTAGTAACAATCCGTCGCGTGGATGGTAAAGGCACCGGTTTGGAGGCGGCTGTCGCCCGGGCCGAGTTATTAGCTGCGAAACAAGATTTAGGGGGCGTGGTTGCCCAATTGACAACCTTACACGGTATTTCATCACCGAATGTTGATGCGTGGATTGCTGCTGCCCGTGAGCGTTTAACGGCTGAAACAGCCATAATTCAGCTCAACCAAGTCGCGATCGCTACACTCTCTCCCAGCCGTTAAGCAATGATCCGATATACCGTCTTTATGGCTATTTCTCTATCGCTGGTCGTGGCGATTACCGTTTGGTTTAGTGATCGACCGGGACAGGTGGCTATAGAATGGCAGGGGTGGTTAATTCAACTATCCGTTGCCCAATTTATATTGGGTTGTTTGATCCTCTTTGTGACGTTTTTTATATTTTTTAGACTAATACGGTTGATTGTGGGTGTGCCCACAAGATTACGAAGTAAGAGGCAAAATTCTAGACGAGAGCGAGGATACAAGGCTCTCACGCGTGGCATGGTCGCGGTGGCCGCCGGTGACCCCGACGAAGCGGGTCGCCAAGCTCGTCGTGCCGATGTTTTTCTCAATGAACCACCACTCACGATGCTGTTGTCCGCTCAGGCCGCACAACTTAATGGCGATGAAGCAGCTGCCGAGAAATACTTCACTAATATGCTTAATGAACCTGAAACAGCATTTCTTGGTATTCGTGGGCTTATGATCCAGGCACAACGGAAAAAGGATCAGCCGGCGGTGTTAAAATACCTTGAACAAGCTTATCATCTGCAACCAAAGACGCCCTGGGTACTGACAAACATGTTTGACCTTCAGGTTTCCGAGAGAAAATGGCAAGAGGCATTGGCGACCCTCGAATTATTATTAAAATACGCCGATTTACCCACGGAGGATGCTCGTGAACGCCGTACACTCATTTTATTAGGGTGTAGCGGAGAAGCTGCCGACGCTGGCAACGAGCTATTGGCAGTTAGCTACGCAAAGCGAGCTCTTTCAATTAGTCCCGATTTCCTGCCCGCGGCTATTCTTTCAGCCGATTTGATGTTGAGGACAGGTAAATCGAGTCAAGCAAAGAGGATTGTTGGTAAAGTTTGGAAAATTTCTCCTCATCCCGATCTGGCAAACCTTTATTCTAGAATTGACGAATCTAACAAGCCACTCGAAAAGGTGAAGCGGGTCGGGCGCCTATTAGAACTAAACCCCAATAATGTTGAAAGCCATCTCGCGTTTGCTCGGGCAGCGCTCGATGCAGAGCTTTGGGGGGAAGCTAGAGGTCATTTGGAAACAGCAATTGAAATCAACGCCACTGTTCGGGTTTACCGACTGCTTGCTGATTTAGAAGAACGCTCCGGGGCCGGCTCCGACCCCGCTAGTAAATGGCTTCTTAGAGCCGCTACAGCTGCTCCGGACCAAGCCTGGGTTTGTGATGCTTGTGCCGCTGTTTGGAAGTCTTGGTTACCGGTGTGTAATAACTGCGATGGATTGGGGACAATCGGCTGGCACACGCCAGGCACTGTTGAAGATATATCTATCAAACCTGAGACGGCTGAACTGGGGTATCAATAATCCTCGTGGATCCAACAGCGAAATGTAGTATAATTTTCGCGGACACAGCCAATGGGCCCTACTAAATTAGTGACAGATGATGGCGCACTTGTTCGGCTATCAATAACCAGGTATTTCTCACAAAACATCAATACTCAGGCCGCCTTAGCTCAGCTGGTAGAGCATCGCATTCGTAATGCGGGGGTCGCGTGTTCGAGTCACGCAGGCGGCACCATCCCCCTCCATGTCTAGTAAAAATCAGTAAAAACAATAGGTTATGTACTTCGCAAAACTTGTGTATCAGCGTTTGCTGGCTGCTTTGAAAGGTCCAACAGTCTGTTTGTTAAGTTGGAAGCATCACACAGGTAATAAGAAGTGATACGCTGCGTTTTTTTATGTACTAATTTCCCGATTAACAAGCGCCGTGCCGGTGGCTAGTGACCGTATTTTTCCTTCGGCCGCAAAACGACTACGCGGCACCATTCCACAATCAGTGCATGCGATAAGTTTTTCGGGACCAACATGCTTTAAAACATTCCGAATCCTCTCGGCAACGAGAACAGGAGTTTCGACCTCGTCGGTCCCAACGTCGATTACACCAACCATAACTTCTTTGTCAGAGAGACAGTCTAATACATCAAGTTGTATTTGGGAGGCCGCGCATTCGACCGAAACTTGGTCGATAGAACTTTTGGCTAAAAGGGGAAGGGTGGTGTTATAATGGCCCCAATCGGTGTTAGTATTTTTCCAAAGAAGCACTTGCTCAATTCCGTACCCGTAACAAATATGAACCGCTCTCTTCGCGGTGGCTCCGTCAAAAGCTAATTCTAATAGTTCCAGACCCCAATCTTTTACTTCATCCACGTAGATATTGAAGCAGGGCTCATCAATTTGAATAATATCTGCCCCGGCTCTTGATAGAGCGCGAATTTCCATATTTAAGAAACGCGCATACTCTGCGGCAAATTCGGCATCCGTTCGTCCACCAATTTCGTCATAAACGCTATCTGCCACGGTCATTGGCCCTGGCAAAGTAACCTTTACCGGTCGGTCTGTTTTAGCTTTCATAAACCGTAAAGCGTCGACAAAAACCGGTTTGGACCAGCGCCAATCCTCGAGGAGCCGCGGAGCGGGAGTCTCGGGTAAATATCGTTGACCGCGGCTGGCCTTTCTGGCCGGGTTTTCAAAATCCACAATACCTAAATGCTCTATAAAGCCCCATATATAATGGCGGCGACGTTGCTCCCCGTCACAGACAATATCGAGGCCCGCATTTTCCTGCACCGCGAGCCACAGAGCGACCGCGTCGTTCTGCCCGGTAATAAGAGCCTGTCCTTCCTGTCTCCATGGGGCCCTGAGCTTTCCAGGCTCAGCCAACCAATTCGGTTTTGGAAGACTTCCAACAATAGACGAGCGGATTTGACCCATAGCTATATTTCATTCCGTAAATTTTTAGCGCGAAGTACCGAACTCAGGAGCGTGAGGCTCACAAGAATGGGAATTAATCCAAGACTAACAAATGCCACACGATAACTTGAAAATAACTCGAGGATCAGGCCAAGAAGTCCCGGGAGCCCAATCATCCCTAAACAACCAAAAAAGACAACGCCTCCAGTAACAACACCAACTAACCCCGCGGGCGAAATTCTGGCTATTTCCGCTAATAAAACGCCTTGATAGCCAATACCTGTTAGACCGAAAGCAAACGCAACTGCGAATACAACGTGTGTATCCCATGCGGGCGTTATTGTTCCTATTATCATAAAGGTAACTCCCATGATCGCGCCTAGGGCGGCAAGCAGGGTTAACGGCCTAATATAACGAGTACTTACCCATCCCCAGAGAATTCTACCAAATATCCCAGCTGCCATAGATATTGAAAATGCGACACCTGCCTCAGAGAGTGACCACCCTGTTTCTATTGCTAAAAACGATACAAAAAATGCCGCAAACGCCATCTGTATCCCTGTAAAAGAAAAGAGGCTAATTGCTAATAAGGGAACCCCGGGAGTTTTGAGAACAGTGCTAAGGGTTTTACGA
>JAYZFO010000015.1:0-20137 GCA_036336685.1 Pseudomonadota bacterium | reverse complement strand
CCATGAAAGGAATTACGGCCCCCCTGTTGTGGCCATCCTGCTGCTTTCGTCTGGCTCGGCATGAGAATTACTCAATAAGTCGCCTAAAAAGGTGGCTCAATTTTAGGCCTGATTTAGGTGCGCGTAGGCCTTATTTGATGCTGAGAGAGCGTTGATTTTTTATACGAGCGCCTTCGGTATATCGTTGGACCTCTTCAAGCGTTTTGTAAATCTTGAACGAAAAACCTAAACCCCGTGACCCCAAGTGGTGTTGGCTGCGCGCCCTTCAGAAACCGGATAAGACACGACGCGGTGGCGACCCCGCTACGGCGTAGAAAGACTTGGGGAGGCACTGGCTGATGTGGCAGAATGTCGGGGTCTAATTACGCGGAGGATTTCGCCAGGATAAAAAGGAGAAACAGATGGCCCTTGAGAAACTTTATTATGTCACGGAGATATGCGTTGGAATTGGGTTTGTAATTTCTATTGTGTTTTTGGCGCTGCAAATTCGTCAGAATTCTACCCTGCTCCGGCATTCGATGACGCTCAACCGCCGATCTAATTCGGCCTGGATGATGAGGACAATATGTACCGACAGCAATTTTCGGGACTTTCACAGTCGGATAGCATCAGAGTACGAAAATTTTAATGAAGACGAGAAATACCGCGCTGACTCCCTGACGTTCCACAATATTACGTCTAATCTCGACGAACTGCTCGCCTACAAGCGGGGGCTAATCTCAGATGACGAATGGACGAGCCTGAAATACATTTTAGAGTTCACGGCAACGCGCCCCAATGTTCAAGCGGTCTACGAAAGAGTTAAACATCAGTACCCGAAGGACGTTCGGGAATTTTGGGAGGCACTGCCGAAAGTAAGCGCTAAGACGCAACCTTTGCAGGATCGAGATACCTCGCGAAGCGCGTGATGATGTGCCAGATGGAGATGGGTGCGTTTGAAAATCAGGTGGTTACCTTCTACAATCTTCGTTGGCTCTGTGTCTGGTGCGTTAGCCGTGTCAAAAAGGTTCGCCAAGTTAAGTGCTTTCAATGTAGGGAGAGACCAATGAAATTCGATACGCCACAGGCAGTATTTTGTGTGTTTTGTTTGGAGGAATAGTTAACCTATGTGTTTTTATCCATTGTGTATTGTGTAAAGACGAAAACCAATTGATTGAGACTTGCTAGAATTTGATGACATCATGACACATAACTCTATAGGAGGTTGCCATGGCAAAGCTACGACATATCGCTATTTCAGTCCCAGACAAGGAGCGAGCTGCAAGATTCTATGAAAATGCCTTTGGCTTAAAACGCATGTCACAATCTGAAGTTTCGGTGCGTCTGTCCGATGGTACCGTTAACCTAACTGTACTCCAGTTTCGTGATGAGGGTGATGCAGGTGACGAACGTGGTAAGGACTTTGTAGGCTTGCATCATTTCGGTGTTATGGTAGACGATCTGGAGGATTCGCGTAGAGCGATTGAAGAGAATGGTGGTACATTCCACCCGGGTCCCACCGCCCATAATCCCGAAAATTCAGAACACAAGTTTCGGGATCCTTATGGGATAGTATTTGACCTTTCCACCGCGGCTTGGCCTGGCACAAAATAAACCTAATCGGGCTAGGCCAAGCGTCCGGGGGCTTTATCTAGTGGGGCCACCCATGCTGTGACAAGTCAACCGGGTTACCATCCGGGTCATGCACACGAAATTCTGCCTCTCTGTTTGGAGGCCTAATTTTTATATCTTTGGATGCACCAAATTCTTTACAAACTGGAACCAAGGATTCGACATCATCCACCTCAAAACCAAAATGATTTATACCTTCTTTCAGGTGTTTGCCTTCAATTTTTCTTTCGGGTCCAATTGGAATTATTGCCAAGTTGATATGTCCGTCGGTCAAATATGTCGCGGTACCTTCCCCCTCGACGGTCTCAAGGCCGAAAGAATTGGTATAAAAATGTACCAACCTCTCGACGTCTTCTGTCAGAATTGCCAAATGCCTAATGCGAGCCATCTATCACCCTCCCTGTGACTATTGTGAATACGGTTAGGAAACTTAAAAAGTTATGACAAGTGTTATCATTATAGCTGCTCTTTGCCTTGTCTATTAATTTTCAAAACAGAATATCGAGGTCTAATTACGCGGAGTATTTCGCCCCGAAAAATTGATCTTAAGCCTAGCCGTATAGTTTTTGCTGTCTATTGGTTGATGCTCGTGCCAGACTGTTTTGTCTTTTTAATCAAGCATGAATCGCCGCAGAGGTTTGGGTAATGAAACAAATTATCGTTATCGGCGCGGGCTTCGCGGGGTTATGGAGTGCCATTGCCGCGGCTCGTAAGCTCGAAGAGCTTAGCGTTGATTCCGATCGAGCAACGGTTACCGTTATCAATAGAGATACCTGGCATTCCATCAGGGTACGGAATTACGAAAGTGAACTGGATCAAATTCGGGTGCCTTTGGAATTGTTGCTTCCGCCCGTTGGAATTGCCCTGAAGGTCGGCGACGTTACGGGCATCGATACAAAAGATAGATCCGTCCTCGTCAGGACCTCAACGGGTGTTGAAAAGGTCGAATACAGTCGATTGATTATAGCGTCGGGAAGCAGGGTCTGTTTGCCTAACCTCCCTGGCATCGAACAACACACGTTAAATATCGATACGTATTCTGGCGCGGAAAAGCTTGATAATCATCTAAAGTCTTTGTTGGTCAAGCCGCCATCAGTTCACCGCGATACAGTATTGGTGATTGGCGCTGGCCTTACCGGGATCGAGCTGGCCTGTGAATTACCAAATCGTCTTAGAGAAATGGGTATGACCGCACCGAACGTTCTACTTGTCGATCGATCAGCTCACATTGGTTCGGATATGGGGGAAGAGGCGAGGGTGGTGATCGACGAAGCCCTACAAAATATCGGTGTTAAGACCCAAACCAATATCAATGTTGCCACATTCGATAAAAGCGGGGTCACGCTTACTGATGGAACACGTATTGATGCTCAGACAGTTGTTTGGTGTGGTGGGGTGACTGCCAGTCCGCTTGCTAAGGTTTTGGAAGGGAACCTCGATCATTTAGGTCGGCTACCGGTGGATCGGTTTATGAGGCTTGAAAACTCGGAAGAGGTGTATGCCGCAGGAGACATTGCAACCGCGATGATGGATGATCGGAATAGTTCGGTGATGTCATGTCAACATGCTCGACCGATGGGGCGTTTTGCCGGTAATAACGCTGTCGCGAGTTTATTTGGGCAAGGTCAGATTCCGTTAGAAATACCGTGGTATTCGACGTGCCTAGATCTAGGCAGCGAAGGAGCAGTGCAAACCCAGGGGTGGGAACGTTCGGTGCTTTTATCAGGTGCTGAAGCAAAGAATGTAAAACAAACAATCAATTGCGTTCGTATCTATCCCCCAGTTACGGGTGATCGTGCAAAACTTTTGGAAGCGGCAGAGCCGATCGTACAAGCTCCACCGACCGAATAGAATGGCAACGCGCGTCACTCTAAAAGAACAACATGGAGCAAATTCTTTTAGCTTTAGTGCTTTGTTGTCCCTTAAACAGACTGAGGTGCCGGTTGCCGCTCGATTGGGCTGTCGTTAATGGGGTAGTTCAAAAGCGAAGCGACAAGCCCCATGATGACGGCAGCCCACCAAATACCAGTGTAATTGCCAAATATGTCGAATAGGTATCCGGCAACGTAAATGCCAAAAAAACTGCCAATCTGATGGGCCACAAATGCAAATGCAAAAAGCATTCCCATATGATTCAGACCAAACACCTGGGCAACTATAGAACTGGTTAACGGCACCGTTCCAAGCCAGAGCAGCCCCATCAACACTGAAAACACAATAACGGTATTTGAAGTTATTGGCAGAAGAATAAAAACAATCATTATCACGGACCGCAATGAATAGAGCCAGCACAACAGGTATTTCTGGCGATATTTATTGGCTGCGGCTCCCCAGGCAAATGTACCTACGATGTTGAATGCGCCAATCAAGGATAATGATAATGCGGCTATTGTTGTCTCTACTTCTAGGTTTGTTAACATATTTGGAAAATGTGTGCCGATGAACATGGTTTGCAGGCCACAAACAAAATATCCTGCTGTTAAGAGCAAATATCCACGATGTTGGAAAGCTTCTCGGATAGCTTCACCCGTTTTTTGTACGGGGGCGTTCACCGTGTTAACCGCTTCGGATTTACGGGCTGCCATAACAAATGCGAGTGGTATTATCAGGGCAGTCATCGCCGCCATAACATAAAGAGCAAATATCCAACCTTGAGAGTCTATGAGAAATTGTCCCATTGGGATCATCACCACCTGTCCGGAAGATCCACCGGCCGCCGCTATGCCAAGATACAGATTGCGTTTTTCAGGAGACACTGAACGACTGATTGCCGAGAGTATGATCGGAAACATCGCTCCGGACATAGCAAACCCAGTAAACACGCCAATTGAAAGGTGAGCCATTAGCGGGGTCGTAGATACTGTCATCATCAACAACCCGCATGAATACAATATGCCTGAGACCGCGAGAACTCGGCCAGCTCCGTATTTGTCGGCGATGTTGCCAGCAACCGGCCCACCAACACCCCACAAAATCGTCTGTAGGGCCATCGAAAGAGATAATATCTTGATCTGGTTGGGTCCGAAAATATCCAGAGACGCAGGCTCCAGCCATAACCCAAACGAAAAACGTGTGCCAAGCGACAGGAACGAGATGGAAGTACCCGCGATCAGGAGAACGATAGGTGTACGCCAGTTTCTGGCAACCGAGGAATTCATGTGTAGTTATGCCGCTTTCAGAGACAGGAACGCAACCAGAACATCACAACAAAAACTTTCCTCTACAAAGGCGCTCCAGGATATGGATGCTATCCAAGAGATACGAGAGGATGGTTTTATTAAAACTTTCCGGTTTTTGGTCAGTTTATTAGGCAACTTATTTGATTGCCATGGGCGGTCTTGTAGGGCTCACCCAAACAGACCTTATTAGTACGGTGGCTAAAGTTTTAGGCCTGTTTTTGACGGCATTACCGCGTAGAAAGACGTCGTGAGATATTTGATGATGTGGCATAATTTGGGAGTCTATACTAGACGCACCTGGCAGTCTAAAAGTTAATGGGAAAGAGAGGAACCCGAATGTTTGCCCAGATAGTGATTGGTTCAAATGATATTACAGTGGCCAAAACGTTTTACGACGCAGTTTTGGCTACCGTGGGTGTCCCAGAGGGTGATTTAAATAAAGAAATGCAGCGAATTTATTATCGCACCCCAGACGGTACCTTTGTTGTTACCCAACCCGCTGATGGCAATTCGGCGACGGTTTCTAACGGAGGCACCATCGGTTTTAAATGTGAAACTCCGGAACAGGCGAAAGCCTTCCATGACGCCGCTGTTGCTAATGGTGGAGTGAGTATTGAAGACCCGCCCGGTTGGCGAACTTTGGGGGCAGGCCGCAAAGTTTACCTTGCTTATGTTCGGGATCCCACAGGACACAAACTTTGCGCTACGCATTATGGTTAAGAAGCGCCGTTGTTACATGACACAAACGGCAGTCACAATCACGTATATTGTTAATCGAACAGTATTTTTTAGAAAGAGAGGATCCATATGAGTATTTTAGTACGATTTTCGCCCCCCTCTATGACGGCAGAACAATACGATGCCATCCTTGCGCGACTAACCGAAGAAGGCATCCAACCCGCACCTGGACTTGAACTAGAAGTATGCTATGGATCAGGCGATCAAATGAAGGTTTCGTTACTCTTCGACTCGCAAGAGGAACTCGACGCATTTGGAGCACGCCTTGGGCCAATTCTCGAAGAAATGAAATTGGACCCGGGTGAACCCGAGGTGTTAGACGTACACAATATTATTCGGCGCAATTAATATCGGGTCGTGGCTCGGAAAATAAAGAAATCACCCAAACCCCGTGACCCTGGTTGGTGGCGGTTAAATGCTCTGAAGCCCAAGGTTAAACCCAACAAAAAGAAATATAGTCGCAAAAAAAATACAGCGGAGGGCTGGGGTAGCACTTCAATCGATATGGAGTAAGTCCACATATTTTTGCGCGGCCCTAATTTTTGCACCGATTTGTGGTGTCATGGAAAATATTTAACGCAGCGTTGGCTTTCCGGATTTAAATTTCGGCAACTACAGCACCAGAGACCGCATCCGTTACTCCAAGTTCTGGTGAGATTTCTTCAAGCATGTCCCTAAATGAATTAAGAAATAAACTCATGTTTGCTCGATTTTTGACCAGTGAGGCCTCATCTTCCCAAATCCCTACCGAACAAAATGTCCTATCTCCCGTTTTGAGTAAGACTCTACTGAGCAGTCCATCCAACGAAGGCCTTTTATTATAAACTTCTATAAAAGAATCTTGATTTCCATCCTTTACAACGAACCTTACTACGTTGGAATATTTAGCCATAACAGATAACTTTCCTAATAATTTGTGGAACATTGGAAAATATAACAAAGCCCATATGTCTCACAATAAAGGATAGCCGGGAACCCTGAAGGTTTGAGCGAAAGAGTTTAAATTTATATCTACAGCGCGCCCATACCGGCATCGACAGCGAGTGTTGCACCAGTGATAGCGGAGGCCTGTGGTGAACACAAAAAGGCCACCGCATTTGCAATGTCCTGGCCTTCTATTGTGCGGCCCAATGGCGTTGCCTTACTTACGCTTTCACTACCGCCTTGGCGCCGGCGCAGGTCTGCCCCCGCGCCTTTCATGGGCGATGTCATAAACCCAGGCGCGATACAGTTGACACGTATACCCTTAGGTCCGCATGCAACGGCGAAGGTACGTGTTAGCGATTCTACGCCGGCTTTGCTTGCTTGATAGGCGTAGGCACTCTTCGCGCGGCCCATAAACGATGTGACACTGCTAATAAGAACAATACATGTGTCTTGCCTGAGCCTGGCGGCTGCCGTGTTGCATAAGTGCGCGACACCATTCAGGTTTATATTTAGTACCTTGTTTACAGCTGCGGGGTCTCCGACTCCCACTGGTGTCTCCAGCAAGATGCCGTGGCAGGCAATGACATGGCGCACCGTGCCGAGGCTTTCCGCACGCTCAAACAGGTCGCTTAGGCTTTGCGGGTCGGTGACGTCACAAGGCTGGAAAACCTGTCCGGCTGGAACGGGACTGTCATCTAGGTCCGCCGCGACAATTGTGAGCTTGGGAGTTTGTAAGCTTTCCGCTACCACTCCCCCGATAGCGCCGGTTCCGCCCGTAATGATAGCAACATCGCCCATGCCTTTTACCCAATCTATTTAATCAGTAGAAGTTTCCACCACTATACCAAAAAGATCGGAGTGCATCCCCACTTCGAGGGGAGAGCAACGTGAACCCAAAAGGGGGTATAGGTAATGTCTAAATACAGCCGACAGCGCATTCAATTTTTCTTGCGTTCTGCAATCCAGGAGACAATGCATCCAAATACCAGACCCCAGAAGGCGGCACCAATTCCGAAGACCGACACCCCAGACACAGTGACCAAAAAAGTAACGAGGGCACCGAGCGAAAACTTGCCGCCGAACCCGCCAACGAAAGCTGATTGCAATACGGGCAACATTGCTAGCCCCGCTAGTGTAGAGATAAACGCCGAGGGCAACGCCGCACCAATCTGTACCGCTGATGGAGCGAAAATACCAAATAGAATAAAAAACGCGCCGAACCATAAGCCCCCCACAAAGCGCCAGTCCCGATCGCCAGACACATTGAGGATGGCGTTTGCTGGCGCGGTTACCACTGTGGGTACGCACCCTAAGATGCCATACACTAACGTACCGGTGCCACACAGCAGCGTTGCCATTTTCTCTGGGGGCCTATATCCAGCATTTCGAGCGATCGCAAAGCCTTGCATGTTATGGATGCCGACCACGGTCACGGTCAACGGGATGACAAGTTCTATAAGGGTGGTCGCGTTAAATACGGGTGTGAATATGAGCGGCTCGGCTATGACTGGCCCGATCTCACCCGAGGGGTTATACGAGCCAGTCAGGACAACTGCTGCTGTGCCAGCAGCCAATGCGGCGAGGAGTGGTGGAAACCTGCCTTGAAGTTCAGGCGTTACGGAGGTGGCCAGAAATCCCGCGATCATGGCTGCCGCAATCGTGACACTATTATCGAATGCGCCAATCATCCGCAGCCCGTAAGGTAGAAATACCCCGGCGACCATCGCCATAATGATTGGTTCAGGAAGAATCGCTGTGACCCGTCGGATCAGACCGGTTAGTGCAAGGATAATGATCAGTGCGCCGGTTACAATATACGCCCCTACCAGTTCCGGCATTGAAAAGTAGGTTAGTGCAGGTCCGACGATCACGACGGCGGGCATGCTGTAGCCAATTGTGAGGGGTTGTCGGTATAAATAACAAACCCCGATCGATAGAACCCCACTGAGTGCATAAGCAGCAAAAAGCCATGCTGCGATAAACCGATCGGGAAGGGACGACGCCGTGCCTACGGCGAGGATCATAGCGCCCGGTCCGGTTGCTGCGAACAGGAAAGCACTGAAGCCATTAATAAAATTGTGCCCAAAAGCGTGCTGTAAAATTTCGGTGAGACGGGGTAGTGGCCGAATTATACCCTCTATTAGCTCTGCTTTTGGTTCGAGTTTCTGGGACATTTGGGTCAATCCTCACACGAGACAGTGCTTCACGTACTTTAAATTTCTCAATGGTTAGACAGGGTTTAGTGGGTATAGGTATACGAGTTCCGTTTGCGACCGCAGTTTAGTCACGAAAAACGATTGCTTAATAGCATAACCTAGGATGCAAATCCTATGCTCCAATGTTCCTATTTATACGCCTGTAAGTCGGTGATTTATATGGTTACTATAGGCTTTAGTGATCATAAACCCGTCTTGCGTCTATAAAATTGCAAATTAAAGGTGAGAATATGACGGTAGAATTATACCATTTTTGGAGTTCCGTTTGCTCGGTAAGACCTCGGATGGCACTAGAGGAAAAAGGGATAGAGTGGAAAAGTTGTTATATTGATCTATTTAACTTCGATCAGATGACCCCCGAATATCTTGCGATTAACCCGGATGGCGTGGTGCCGACCCTTGTGCATAACGGAGAAGTTATCTGTGAATCCATGGTGATCATCGAATATATAGATGACGCTTTTGATGGTCCTTCCCTTAAACCGGATGACCCACTACAAACGGCCCGGATGCGTGAGTTTATGACGCTTTGTGAAAACAAGTTTCCTGCTATCGTACTGCCTACCTATGTTAAATATATCCTGCCTAAATTGTTGAACCGTTGGGGTACGGACGAACTTCAAAAACAAGCTACGCGACGACCAACGGAGTTTATGCGCAGGGTGCACGGCGATGGCGTAAATGGGGAAATAAACAATTCTGATATCGAAAAATGTCACGTGGACATCCAAATAGTGCTTGATCGTATGGAGGCGATGCTATCCGCGGGTCCTTGGCTTGCAGGTGAAAGGCTTAGCCTTGCGGAGATTACAGTAGCCCCATACATGTTCCGTCTTTTGGCCCTAGGACTTGATTATTGGTGGGGTTCCGACGTCCGGCCACGCGTGGGTGAATGGTATGAGCGGGTGGCGGAATTGAATTCGTATCAAACGGCTGTCAATTGGCCTGATGAGACCGGAGGAGGTTATGAGGAGGTTGGGTTAACCACAGATCGGTAGGCGTAATCATGGTTTGTTTAATTGATGTCGGTGATTGGCTCTGCACCTCCATGACCAATGTAGCCGCCGTCCACGGAAATAACGGTTCCAGTGATATAACTTGCTAGTGGCGAGGCTAAAAACGTCATAACGTTACCGATTTCTGTAGGGGTTGCTAATCGGCCCATTGGCGTCCGCTGTGATATTGTTTCTTCGTTTAATTTACCCTTGTCGATGAGTTCGGCCACCATCGGGGTTTTTACATATCCTGGGGCGATCGCGATAACCCGTATTCCCCCGGAACTCCACTCACTTGACAAAGATTTCGTGATGCCGGCCACCCCGTGCTTCGACGCGGTATAGGCATTTCTGTTGGGCATGCCGGCCAGCCCGGCAATGGAGCTTACGTTTATGATAACACCGTTCCTATGCTTCAGCATACCCGGCGCTACGGCGCGACAGGTGAGGTACGTACCAGTTAGGTTGATGTCTATCACACGTTGCCAACTTTGTTTGCTTTGTTTTGTTGTTGGTAAAAAGGCGTCGGCAACACCAGCACAGTTGATCAATACATTAATCTGTCCAAGATCTTTTGTGGTCTCGGTGACCATTTGGTTTACCGAGTCTTCGTCGGATACATCACAGTGCGCCGAGACATGGTGGCCGTCCAACTGACCGATGGCGTTATCTAACCTGTCCTGATCAATATCGGCAATTATTACCGAAGCTCCATACTCCGCGAATATGCCTGCTGCTTCAAGACCGATCCCACTCGCGCCGCCGGTTATCAGAACGTTTTGTCCAGAGAAATCGAAACTACTCAATTTGCTGACCTCCTCATCCTCTCAAAGAGCTAAACTATACCCACTAATTATTGCGATGTATGTTCTATCGCTGGGGGTTTTTTGCTAGTTTTTCGGGCTCTGTCAAAGAACTGGGCTTAGAATTCCTATACAGGTGGTGGAATTGTTATTGATTGATAAATCCAAAAATATTTAAGGACCGAATTTATGGTGGATAATGCTCGTCTTGAAAGCATCAAAGACATTGAATACCTGCGCCATGGTGAGGTGGCTCTGATGTTACGATTGTTTATGCCGACTGGTGCCGGCCCTTTTCCAGCCGTCATAGATATACATGGCGGCGCATGGAACAAGGGTAATTTAGAAGATTGTGTGGATCGTGACAGGGTTATAGCTGAATGTGGTATAGCTGTTTCTGCTATTGATTTTAGGCACGCGGGCGACGGTTATTTGGCATCAATGGCCGATATCAATTACGCAATTCGTTGGCTAAAGGCACAGGGAACAGAGCTTAATATTGACGCCGATCGAATAGGCATTTGTGGTCAATCAAGTGGTGGACATTTGGCTATGCTATCGGCGATGCGGCCACATGATGACCGATACTGTTCTATTCCACTTAATAACGGGTCGCCGGGCTTGGACGCCTCAGTGAGGTGTGTAGGTATGGCTTGGCCCGTGATCAATCCACTGTCCCGGTATCGACATGCCTTAAGAGGCCGTGCTGATCCCAGTCCTCCTGGTTGGATCGGCGATATTCCCGAAAGCCATGATAAGTATTGGGTTACGGAAGACAATATGGAAGAGGGGAACCCAATGTTGGCTCTTGAGCGAGGTGAATCGGTTCAAACGCCACCTGCACTCTGGGTTCAGGGAACTCCTGACGCGGTTCATGATTATCTTGACCCGGAATGTGGACGAAATGTTAACGAACCCGAACGATTTGTTGAAAATTATCGGAGTGCGGGTGGGAATATCGATTTGCTGTACATTGATAATGCCGAGCGGGCGTCGATGCTATCGTTTGCACCGTTGGCAGAGTTTTTTAAAAAGCACCTGATCGGGCACAGGGAATGATTGCGCGACTAAGATGAGCAAATCCAACGTAAGGGCTCTCAAATGGTTAACCATGACTTAGATCCGCCCAACCGGATTGTGACGGGTCACGATAGAGAAGGAAAAGCTGTTGTGATCTTCAACGGTCCTGCAGACAGAGTTATTACAAAATTTAATGGACCCCGAGCGACGCTGCTGTGGGGTAGCGATGGAATGCCGGTTTGTAATGCGGGCGTTGAGGATATCGGTCTGCGGGAAGATGACATTGCCCCCCCAAGAAACGGGTCGTGGTTCCGAATTGTAGACTATCCACCTGGGTTTCCCGGGCGTCGCCACAAGACTGATACTATGGACTATGCGATTTGCATGTCTGGTGAAATCGAGATCGAGTTAGACGACGAAGAAAGAGTGAAATTGAAGGCGGGTGATGTACTGATCCAGCGAGGCACTGTCCATTCGTGGATAAACAAAACTGATAAAACGTGCCGGATGGCGTTTGTTTTGGTCGACGCCCATCCGGAAGGGACGCCAGAGAAATAAGTATTTTAGGATACGGCGGGAATCACCTTTTCGGCCATCGTGCGCATTGATTTTTGGGTCTTTTCGAGTCCCATGTACCCGAAATCCATCAATAAACTAACATGCTCTATTCCCAGCTCACGCATGCGTTGTAACCGACTAATACAGGTGTTGATCCCACCAAAGATACAATAACCACGGTCACATATCTCGTCCCAGCCGCTGGATTTACCGTAAAGGCGTGTTCTAACATAATAATCGAACGGTTCCTCTCCACCGTCCCGGGCTTCGGCATCCGTGTCCGCGACATAAGTATGAAATGCAAGGTTTACTGCGGGTGCTGGTTCTAGACTGTGTTTCCCCCAACCGCGGTTATATTCTGATATCACTGGGCCGAGTTCGTCTAGATGTTCCACAGTGGCATAGGGTATGCCCAACATACGATGTCCTTGCTTTCCAATGTAGTAGGCGACCTCCTTTTTTAACGCAGCGATATAGATTGGGGGCCCATCGGGTTGGACGGTCGGCACATTAATTTGCACGGAATTTATGTTATTATATTCGCCCTCAAACGAGAGTGTTTCCCCACCCAGAATTCGTTTTAGTACACTGAGGTTTTCGTCAAAGTGTTGCCGTTTGTTCTTTGGGTCTAGCCCGAAGCCTTCAAATTCATGGCTAAGGTAGCCGGAACCAACGCCCAAAAGTAAGCGACCCCCTGAAAGGTTATCGAGCATCGAATAGTCTTCCGCCACCTGGAGTGGGTTGCGAAACGGTAACACGCTTATGGCAACGCCAAGACCAATTGTTTTCGTTCTTTGGCTTGCGGCCGATAATAAAACTGCCGGGTTTGGGATGGTTCCATATTCATGAAAATGATGTTCTGCTACCCAAAAACTTTCAAACCCTAACTCCTCAGCTAAGACAATGTTTTCAAGTGTCTCTTGATAATGCTGTTGAACCGAACGCTGTTCGTTGGGGTAGTGGTCATGAACGGAAAGGATTGAAAAACGCATATTAGTATTATCCAGTTTACTCGCTTCATAAATATATTTTAGGCGATATCTGTGCAACCCTACTCAAATAGATATCCTCCAACAAATCTACGTTTCCAACGGAAATGTCAACGCGGGTCGGAACAGTCCACGCATGTCTTTATTTTGTTTCTTCATTGTTTTTAGTTTTGCTTTCGTCGCGCGCGATTAGGTAGGTGCTGCCTATGATAACCAACGCGCCACTTGCGATCCAAATCGATGGTATCTCAGCGAAAATAAAAAACCCAAGCAAGGCGGCATACACTAAGCCCGTGTATTCCGCGGGTGCCACCGCGTTCGCTTCGCCAACGGCAAATGCTCTAAAGTAGCAAAACATGCACGCGGTTGTGCCTACACCGATCGATACCAATAGTACGAGCTCGAGAACATTTGGTGTCTGCCATAACCATATCGCGGGTCCTAGAAATACGACTACTCCGCCAATGTGGTAATAAAACAATATCCTCGTCGTCGGTTCGGTTTGCGAAAGCATTCTGATAAGCACGTTCGCGACTCCCCAAATCGCCGCTGCGCCGACGGCGATCAAGGCCATAATTTCGACGCCGTCTGTTCCCGGTCTCAACATTATTAGTACGCCGGCAAATCCCACACCAGTCAGGATCCAACGTCGCCGGTTGACCGTTTCGTGGAGAATTAAAACTGCCGCGACGGCGGTGAAAATTGGTTTCGTGAACATAAACGCTGTCGCGTCTGCAAGGGGTAAGTAGATCACCGATAAAAAAACCAAAACTTGGCCAACGAACGCGAGGCTCATTCGCAAAAGATGTAGTGGCAGTCTTTTTGTTCGCAGTTTTGGCCATCCCATACGGATAAAAATGGGGCTGAGAATTATCAGCCCTACCAGATAACGGAAAAAAGCAATTTCTATCGTGTGAAACTTGTTTCCGAGCAACTTCACTAAGACATTTACAAACGATAGTATTAGGACGCCCGTGGTTAACCATAATATGCCACGCACGTTGCCTGGAAGGTGCAGCCACCCCTCTTTAATGTGCTTGATCAACGAAGTTACTCTTTCGAAAGTATCAGAATACGTATTAGGTGGGTTTCTGCCCCACATCTTCACCCAAATGAGTGACCCGATAGAGTTCATTAAATGAAACCCAGCGGAGCTTACAGGTTTGTTCGGCAAGTTTTAGGCACTTAGCTTGCAGTTCCGGTGTTTGTGCGTGTTTGTCTACTAAATCAAGTAAGATATTGCCGTGTTTCACGTCAGCGGTGGAGTGTTCGACAAAGAACGCAATTTCCGATGATGTCGTATCAAATCCGTAGTGCTCTGTCAGCGCTTTAACGGCTCGCTCATTTTCTGAGACTAATTGTGATTCTTGGGTGGCTTGGACCGCCAGTCGGACAATCGCGGGTTCTGAATCAGTAATCCACCAATAGTAAGCAGCTCGCGCGTACCATGTCGGTAGCAACTCGGTTTTACCGAATTCCTGATCTGAAATGCCACAATGTTTTGTAAATGTATGGATCAAATCACGGTGATCGTGAGCTTCGCCGTCGTCTATACCAATAATGCCGGCTTCTTCAGCTAAATTCTCTAATATGAAATAGGCGATGTCGTCAGGTGATTTAGAATAGGTCACACCAATTGATCGGAATATTTGATGCACGAGAAGTGAGTGCTGTACGAGGAAAGACCCCAGCGATTTTATGTCGAGTGTGCCCTCTGAAAGCCGGTCGTAAAATGGATGTTTGGCACAATGCCAACGATCCCGGATTGCGATTAACTCTTCGGAGCACTTCATTATGATTTTCCCCCTGGGATAACCTTTAAGCGTTTACTTTGTTGCCAGAACTGCAGGAGCAAATCAATTTTTGGTTGGTTTTCATAGTCCATAAAATTCAGCGGCATTATCGTGAAGAACCTTCCACTGATCGGTCGGTTCAATGTTTGGCACATCGAGAAAACTTTGCACCGCACCACCCCCAGAATCAAAATGTGGGTAGTCTGTAGCAAATAAGACTTTGTGGGCACCGAGAGCTTGAATGGCGATTGGAATTGTTGGATCACCGGGATCGCAGGAGACAACACATTGGCGTTCAAAGTATTCGCTTGGAAGCAATTTTGCCTTGTCCATATAGTGTCCCAGTTTGGGATGTTCATAATGTTCGTCAAGGCGCGCAATCCAATAGGGGGCCCATGAGCAACCAGCCTCAAAAAATCCTACTTTTAATTGCGGGTGGCGTTCAAGGATACCGCTACATATAAGCGACATCATGGCCAACATCTGCTCAAACGGGTGCGAAAACATATGGTGATAAAGATAGCTGTCAGGGTGATCCATACCACCGTAACGTTCACCGCCCGCCGTCGATGGGTCGCCTGTTGATTCATGCACGACTAGGGGCACTCCTAATTCTTCGATTGCTGCGTAGAAGGGAAGACGTTCGGGATGGTCCAGTCGCTTTCCTTGCGAGGGATTAGGGCGCACAGTCACCGCCACGGCCCCTAGTTCTGACACAGCGCGTTGGGCTTCCTTAATGGCTTCATTCACGTCGAATAAGACAACCGGCGCGGCAAATTTTAGACGATCGGGTGCTTCAGAGCACCAATCAGACATCCAATTGTTGTAGGCCCGCATGATAGCGGCCGCGAACGATGGTTCCATATAACCGGCTGTTAGGGCCGCAGACGGATACAAAACCGCTAGCCGTATTTTTTCTTTATTTAAAACCTTTATTCTGTTTTCCGCGGCCATCGGTTTGCGGACCGATATTTCGATCGGAAACGGGGGATGCTCTGTTCCCTTCACGATAAACCGGCGGTTCTTATCTCCGTTTAACTGCCAGCCCTCGGTATAACTTCGATACTCTGGTTCGAGATATTTCGTAAACATCTCTTCTTCTTCATGGACATGGCCGTCGGCATCTAGTGCTTGTTCCATCGGAAGTCTCTTTTATGCCAATTCATTATGTGAGTGGATTAAGCCGGTAGAAAAGTTCTCAAACAAAATGATTGTCTGTTAAATGGCGCCTAAAGTCACCTGTCGCTAGTTTGTTTGTATGGCTGTTGTGTGCCCGGGGTAACGATTAAATAGTCAACCGGTGAACTAGAAGGCAACGCCCGATATACGCTTCCGCGAAAAACTAAAAAATGGGGGAGGGTGGTTTTATAGCGGTTCGTGACAGTTATGACGCTGCCATAAGAAGGGCTGTCTCGGTGGGAGACTTGGGCTCAGCCAAGGAAATCATTTCTGTGAGCTCCGATGCACATTTGCCGCAACACGGCGCGTGACCAAGGTGTGCATGAACCTGTACCCAATTGCGGGCGCCTGTTTTTATTGCCGTACCGGCTTCTATTTCACGGATAGCGTTACAACTGCAGACAAACATAACAACATCTCAAGTTCTTTACCGACTACCCCACAGTATACAGAATTGAGAATGACTGTTAAGTGCGAAATTGATAATTTTTGAAAAAATTTTTACATCGTATTCCCACAAATTGGCGGATTGCAGATTTCATGATTTATTTATATTGATAATCAATGCCAATTCTTTTGATAACTACTCTCAATATAAAAATTTAGTCTGGTATAGGTTTTTTATAAAAATGAATTACTTTATTTAATATCTACTGGGCCAAGCGGCCCGTGAATTGAAAGGCCAGCGCGATGCACAGTGATCCAAAAGTAATTGAACAACTAAATCTTATTTTAAAAAATGAATTGACTGCTATTAATCAATATTTTTTGCATGCGCGAATTACTAAAGATTGGGGCTTTGAGCGTCTTGGGCAAAAAATCTATGATGAATCTATCGGAGAAATGAAACATGCGGACGCCTTAATCGAACGCGTCCTAGTGTTGGATGGATTGCCAAATCTCCAGGATCTTGGAAAATTGCGGATCGGTGAAAATGTGTTGGAGGTCTTGAATGCGGACCTCGCGTCAGAACAGGCCAATCAGTCCTGTTTGAAGGCGGCAATCGAAGTCTGTGAAAACCTTAAAGATTTTGTTTCTAGAGAGGTATTAGAGGGGATACTGGAAGATACAGAAGAGCATATTGATTGGATTGAAACGCAGTTATCACGCATTGAGCTGACGAGCTTAGAGGCCTATCTACAAGAGCAAATGTATAGTTGACAACGCGGCAATATGCCAACCGTTGGGGTATCTATCCCCAGTTTTCTTATGCGGTGGGGTGGGTAGTTTAGTTATTTACGAACGCGGACTTTAAACCCTACGGGCCTATCATTCTACGTTTTGGGAAATATGAAGGTCTTATTTATGTCTATATCAAGAAAGATTTTGTCCCCGGTCTGAAGGGGAAGCGCCTGTGGCTGGCTGGCTTCCACGTGGGTGTGTGGTTGTGGCCAGTTTCCGATGCCGACCCGGACCAGGCTGGAATCCCCTCTATAGCGGATGCCGCAGACCCACGCGTCATCTGTGTGTGGGTTGGACTTTTCTGAGGCCGATAAAATCTTTATACCTTCCGGTCTCACAAATAAATCGACTTTAGAGCCTTCAGAATACCCCTTAACTGGTATTGTGCCGATATCGGTTTCTACGTGTTCTTCAACGATGGTGCCGTCGACCTTATTAATATTGCCAAAGAATGAAGCCGCAAATTTATTAACCGGGTGATTATACAATTCCGCGGGTGTGCCCGTTTGGACAACGGTACCATCGTTTATGAGCACAATTTTGTCTGCGATTGACATCGCCTCATCGGGGTCATGTGTTACCATAACTGTCGTCACCCCTTGGTCTTTGAGCAATTCCAGCGTTTCGTCTCGAAGTTGCGTCCGCAAAGAAGTGTCTAAATTTGAGAATGGTTCATCAAGTAATACAAGTCGAGGTTTTGAGGCAATTGCTCTCGCTAACGCGGTTCGTTGTTGTTCTCCACCAGACAACATGTGCGGGTAGCGGTTCGCCGAAACGGTTAGCCGAATTTGGTCTAATAAAAACTCTGTGCGTTTATTGGCTTCATACTTATCTAGTTTCGTCAGGCCGTAAGAAATATTCTGCGCAACCGTTAGGTGGGGAAAAAGAGCAAAATCTTGAAATAAAAACCCGACATCGCGTTTATGTGGCGCGACGAGTTTTTCGGTTGAAGAAACAATCTTTCCATCTAGGCTTATAGTGCCAGTTTTAGGGGAATCTAGACCTGCAATTAATCTCAATATTGATGTTTTGCCTCCACCGGAAGGACCCAGAAGGCAAGACAACCCACCTTCTTCAACGTCAAATGAAACACCATGAAGAATGTGAGTGTTTCCGACTGAGTATGTTACCGCGTTAAAATCTAACATTTCCTACACATTCGATGCGATACAGGCTTATCCCAGATAGATGATCCGTGTGCACGTTCAATCAATCGAGCAAACCAATTTTAGTGCAACTCATTCTTTTCTACTAAAGTCTTATTGAGACTAATTGTATAAATCATTCTTGTCTATAGCGTAACTGTTCATAGTCAAAGGAAAGAATAACACCGAAAACCTATAGTTTTCGGGATAAAAAGGAATGTTGAATTTAAATTTAGAAAATAAAATTAACACCGTCTTGCAATCGCAACTGCAAGTCGTTACTAATTGGAGGTCATATTTGATTATGAATGTTATTCGCAACAATAAAAAAGGTGGGTTTTGCGTCTGTCGTTGAAGCAGCGCCCGCCGACTTCCCATTGGAGGGGCTAAAATTGAAAAATAAGTTAAAAAAAATAACTATACTAACCGGCACGCTGGGTTGTTTCGGTCTGGTGGCGGCGTGTGCTGTGGCAGGTGGGCCGCGGGTTTATGGTCCATTCCCTGTTACTTTAAAAGGCTATTCTGGCTCGAAAACGAATTCAGTGTCTTACAAAGGACAAATAGCGCGGCATGTTCTGCATGACTCTCTAAAAAAACTAGCGGGCAAAGGTAATGGCACGCCAAATTCTAAACTCAAAGCCAAAATGATGTCGTATTACGCCGCAAAAGATAGCGGACGAAAAATTATTGCGCCGAGCTCCAAGGGTAAATTTATGGTCAAGCAGACGATGGTTGATCAAATTAGTACAAAGAAAAACCTCATAGGAAAAACTTATAAAGGTGCGATCACGGGCATGCCTAATAATATGACGGGTCGCGAGCTCATTACGTTTTGGATTGGTAAGGCATCTTCAGCGAAGAAGGGTGTTGATGCGGCAAATGGCTATAACTACCCGCAGCTAATTTCAAAGTTTATTGTGGGTGCGGTATTCTATAATCAGGCTGTCGACAACTATCTTGACGAGAAGTTGGGCGCTAAGAAAAAGCCGAACAACATACCGTACAAGAAAGGCGCCCCGTACACTGGAAAGGAACACAGTTGGGATGAGGCTTTCGGGTATTTTGGTCTCCCGGCTCACGGTCTAGAGTTGTCTCCAAGCCAACTTTATTCCATTGCCAAGAGAAAGGCTAAAGCCGTGGCTTACGCTGATAAGAATGGCGATGGCAAAATAGATCTCTACCAGGAGATGGTGTTTGCTCCTGCTTACTACGCAGCGGGATCGGATAAATCAAAAAAGACATCCTACGCAAAAAATATTACCCAAGCCTTCTTAGACGGTCGCAAACTTATTAGTTTAGCGAAGGGCGTTGCACTTACCAATGCACAGCGTAACCAGCTCAAAAGTTATGCTGCGATTATTGGTAAAAACTGGGAAAAGACGCTCGCCGAATCTGTCTTTAAGTATGCGGGGTCTTGTTATAAAGACCTGGCCGCCATCAAGGCCGCTACCGCTCAAAATAAAGCGCATGGAAAATTCTTGTCTAAATATATAAAGCACTGGGGTGAACTAAAGGGTTTCAGCCTATCCTTACAGACAGGAAAGCATAACCTTGGCGCGACAGCGGTTAGGTTAAATCGTCTTATAGGATTTGGCCCAGTGTTGCCTAACTCTAGTCAGGTAACGGACATTGATAGCAAAGGTAATTACGTTAAAAGTCAGTCATCTGGTCTCGGTGAGTACATGGTACATATGTTAAAGGTTCAAAAATTGATGGTGGATAAGTTTGGTGTAAAAGCCAGGAAGAACGACCATCTGGCAAACATGGGCGACATGATTAAAAAGTTGGGTGGGGGCGCTGCT
>JAYZFO010000014.1:0-27467 GCA_036336685.1 Pseudomonadota bacterium | reverse complement strand
AACCGCTCCCGCAATGGGGTCGTTAATAAACCAGAACGTGTGGTAGCACCTACCAAAGTGAATGGTGGCAATTCAATTTGGACCGAACGCGCGGACGGTCCTTCACCTATGATTAGGTCAAGCCGACCATCTTCCATAGCTGGATATAGTATTTCTTCAACCGTTGGGTTTAGGCGGTGTATCTCGTCTATAAATAACACGTCCAAGGCTTCTAAATTTGTGAGAATAGCTGCCAGATCACCCGCTTTCGCCAACACCGGCCCACTAGTCGTCCGGAGACCCACCCCTAGCTCTCGAGCCACAATATGCGCGAGGGTTGTCTTCCCTAAACCGGGAGGGCCAGAAAACAAAACATGATCGAGTGGCTCACTCCGAGATCGCGCAGCACCGACAAATACGTTAAGATTCTCTCTTAGTGATTGTTGACCAATAAAATACTGCAATAACTGGGGGCGAACTTCGCCTTCTTGGCGGTCCTCTTCAGTTTCGATTGCAGTCACGGGGTTATCTGGTGTCATCCAGTCAACTCCTTGAGGCCTGCACGGATCAGATCCTCAACCGCTGGATCATCGCCAATTGTGCTCATAACACCCTTGATAACACCATAGGCATCGCCACGGTGATACCCCAGGTTAGTGAGGGCAGAAACGGCATCCTCGACTTTTCCGTGCGCCTGTTCACCATCATTCGTCACGGGTACGGAGACAGAAAGTTTTTCTAAGCCCACCACCTTATCCCTAAGCTCCGAAATAACGCGACCTGCCAACTTTGGCCCGACCCCTGGTGCCCGACTGACCATACTTTTGTCCTGTGAAAGAATTGCATCCGAAAGTTGATTTGGTGAAAGAACGGACAAAACGCCGAGACCCACTTTGGCACCTACACCTTGTACACTCGTTAATATACGAAACCATTCACGTTCGACTTCATCAAGAAAGCCATAAAGGTGGATGTGGTCTTCGCGTATGTGAGTCTCAATGATAAGGGCAATACTTTTTCCTTGAGGTGGAAATTGTGAAAGTGTCTTACTAGAACAGTAGACCAGGTATCCGACACCACCGACGTCGAGAACGACCGAACCCTCACCGACCGAATCCAAAACCCCCCAGAGTTTAGCAATCATAGCTCTATTCTCTCCAGATGTGCACTGGCAACCTTCGCCGCAAACTGGCGGTGGTGAGCATGACATATAGCAATAGCTAGCGCGTCGGATGCATCTGTTGTCTCTGGTTTTGAGCCAGGCAAAAGTATTTGTACCATCGTCTTAACCTGCAATTTGTTGGCATGCCCAGTTCCTACAAGTGATTTCTTAACTAAGTTTGCTGCATATTCTGCGACAGGCACATCCGATTTAGCCGGCGCTAGTAGCACCACACCGCGGGCTTGACCAAGTTTAAGAGTGGAGGAAGGATTCTTATTTACGAAAGTCTCTTCAACGGCTGCTTCGGAAGGACAGTAAGACGTTATCACCTCACAAAGACGATCAAAGAGCTGGGTCAATCGCACCGGTAATGGGTCCGCACTATCAGGCTTAATTGCGCCGGATCCTATGTGACTCAGGCGATTACCCTCGATTTCGATGATTCCCCAGCCGGTACAGCGTAACCCAGGATCAATACCCATAAGCCGTACGCCCATTCCGCCCTCCCTATCCTACTAACTTTTCGAGCAAAATATCATCAATCTCAAAATTAGATGACACGGATTGAACGTCGTCACTGTCTTCAAGCGCTTCTAGCAATCGTAGTAGTGTCTCGGCCCCACTTTCAGAAAGCTTAACGGTGTTCTGCGGAAGCCATGTAAGTGCGGCAGTTTCCGCTACAGAAAACTTAGTCTCCATAGCGTCGCGCACATCGTTAAAATCTTCTGGTTTACATATTACCTCGTGGTTATCCGCAGTCGAAGCCACATCAATTGCTCCAACCTCAAGTGCAACCTCAAATATTTCGTCTGCTGACGCCACCTCAGCCAGATAAATTACATGGCCAACTCGATCAAATATAAAATTTACGCTGCCTGTTTCGCCAAGATTCCCGCCAAATTTTGCAAACGCTGCTCGCACCTCGCTTGCCGTACGATTCCGGTTATCGGTAAGTGCCTCTACAATTATAGCCACGCCCCCGGGACCATAACCCTCATAACGAATTTCTTCAAAATTATCGGAAGCGCCTTCTCCAGAACCACGGGCGATAGCCCGCTCCAGGGTATCTTTGGTCATATTCGCGCTCTTTGCCGCAGCTATGGCCGCACGAAGCCGTGGATTAGCATCCGGATCAGCGCCGTTTTTAGATGCCACCGTTAGTTCACGAATTAATTTTGTAAATACCTTAGCACGTTTCGCATCTTGAGCGCTTTTGCGGTACATAATATTTTTGAATTTGGAATGGCCCGCCATAACTACTCCGACTTAGTGCCAAGAATTAACATAATTTAGACTATATCTAGTGCTTTTACGACCCTGTACCCCAATATGTCTGAATATTATCCTTAGTTGAGATCAATTATCAATAACTACGCTTATAATGTGGCGGGAATAGGGCGCCAATTTATATATTTTTGAATTTTGAGATGAACAAGAGCTTTGGTCATAAAACTTAAAGTGCTTATCGATCAATTTTATCTACCCCTGGCCAATGCCGGGCAACTGTTCTTTCAGTCTCGGGCCTATGATTAAAGGCTCAATTTTTATTGCAAGTCCGGTAATATCGTCGGTATCGATTAAAACAGCACACATTGTCGCGTCACCTTGAGCGGCCTCTAACCGGGCCGTGGGCATTTTTCGTACAAATCTCTCTATTGACGTTTCTTTTTTTATCCCGATCACAGAATTATAATCACCACACATCCCTATATCGGACATATAACCCGTGCCACCTGGAAATATTTGTGCATCGGCAGTTGGAACATGGGTATGCGTCCCAAGAACCGCCGAAACGCGCCCGTCAACGAAGTGACCCATAGCCATTTTTTCACTAGTTGCCTCCCCGTGAAAATCAAGAATGATAGCATCAGCGTTTCTGCCCAGCCGCCATGTATTAAGCATGTTCTCTACGCAAGCAAAAGGATCGTCAAGCGGATCCATAAAAAGCCTCCCCATAACGTGCATTATAACCACCTTACGGCCCCTCGTGTCCGTGTAATCCCCAACACCCTTACCCGGGGTGCCTTTGGGAAAATTATCCGGGCGCAGTAAGCGCGGTTCTCTTTGAAAATGTGGTATAATATCCCTTTGGTCCCAAACGTGGTTCCCGGTGGTAATCACATCCGCTCCAGAATCTATTAACTCATTACTGATTTTTGGGGTTATACCGAAGCCACCTGCTGCGTTTTCGCCGTTGACTACTACGAAATTGATTTCGTAGTCCTTTCGTAATTTCCCTATATTATCCGTGAGAACCCGCCTACCCGTGCGGCCAACAACATCTCCACAAACCAGAATACGCATGAAATAGGCTCTTTCAAAGACTTTAGGAATGTAACGTCCGTTGGTCGGTTATTACCATATCCAGGGGTTCATCGTACTTATCAATCGGTATTTCGCAAAACTCTTGTTCTTCATACGCCACCCCAACCGCGCAAATATTTAAATTTTGTCGAAGTGCTCTTAAACTTTTATCGTAATAACCCCCGCCATACCCGAGTCGGTTGCAATTCGCATCAAAACCTAACAAAGGGACTATAAGTAAGTCAGGGGACAAGATGGTTGCACCTGTATCTGGCTCCATAAATCCCATACCAGAGTCAACAAGGTCAACGCCTTCTTCCCAACTGCGAAATACCAAAGGTTTTTTTCTACCAGTAGAAGAGGGCAACAACACGGAAACCTCTCTCTGCAGAAGCTCGTAAATCAATGGTCGAACGTCAATCTCGCCAGGTAATGGCCAGTATGCTGAGACTAAAGACGATGACAAGTGGTCTTGAAACAAATCAATAAAACGGTTTGAGAGCAGCAGAGAGGCTTGTTTCGAACGTATACTGGAAGCAATGTTCCGACGATTCTCAGCCTTCCGCCGAAGCGCTTTTTTCCTCTCCTCAATATTTTCCTCTCGACCAAAAACCACGACACTCTCTCTCCATCGAGCAAACAGCTGGCGGCGGAGCCGTCCTGGGCGGTGATCATTTAGATCCTCTGTGGCCCGTATTAAACAGGTGGGCACCACATACAAAGGCCGCGACCTCTGCAGAGGCAGTTCCCAAGAGAATTCTATTGGCCCCAGGGATGTAAGACCTATCGCACCGGACAGCTACACCAAGGTAAAGCTAATTTATTGTATTTAGAAGTAGCAATGCAGAATGAGTGCTCTCTCATAATAGTTGGCGGGATACGGTTTCTATCCGCTCGACCGCCGCGTCGATTACACTAACCAGTTTTTCTTCAATGCACTCCGCAGTTGGTTCAGCGTTGGTAGTACTTTTAACTTCCCCTTTGTCTCGGAGAGCCGCTTGTAGTTCGTCGGCGAGAACCAATGACGCCATTGCAAGCAAACGTGATTCCCCAACCTGTCCAATAGCGGCTACTAAATCCTTAACCCTCTCATCTATTTGTAGACCAAGTTCGGATAAATGCTCTTCTTTTCCATCCTCACAAACAATCTGGTAATCGCGACCATTAATTGAAATTTCTACAAGAGCCACATCAACCTTCCAAAATGTCTTTTAAGCGAAGGATGGTGGCATCAATTTTCTTCGAGACGGTTTCGTGCACCGCTTGAAGGTCTTCCGTTCTCAACAAAATCCTGTCCATCTCGTCGGCTTGGCCCTGAGCATCACTCTTATGAACAACCCCACTAAGGCTAGTAGCCTGCTCCAATTCCGCAATTGCGCGCTCTAAGCGCTTCTCTGCTTCAATGAGTTTCGACACGAAACTGGCTAACCCACCGGTTTTTTGACATCTTTCCAACATACGATGTATGTGAAAGGTGCGTCAACTGCGCCCATTGATCAACCTCCCTATAAGGTGTGATGAAACCCAACCGTTGGACAAAAGAGGGAGAATGCCGTTCACCACCTCATTCCAACACTGCAAAATTTGAACTTCTAAAGTGTATGGAGTATGGAATACATTCGTGATTAAGGGAATGTAATTATGCGAGTGAGCCAAAAAGTCAAAAACATCCTTTCCGCGTATGAAAGTGATAATCCGGGTACTAAAGGAAACCTCGCACGCATGTTAATGCACGGCAAACTTGGAGGAACCGGCAAACTACTGATCTTGCCAGTTGATCAAGGTTTCGAGCATGGGCCAGCCCGAAGTTTTGCGCCCAATCCCGCAGGGTATGACCCGCACTATCACTTTAAGCTTGCGATAGACGCAGGATTGTCTGCCTACGCAGCGCCCTTAGGGATGATTGAGGCGGGCGCAAATAGTTTCGCTGGCGCTATTCCAACAATTCTTAAATGCAACTCAGCAAATTCACTATCTACTAATAAAGATCAAGCCATTACCGCGTCCGTTGGAGATGCTCTGCGCCTTGGCTGTACTGCAATTGGATTTACTATTTATCCTGGTTCAGAAGATCAGTTCGAGCTGATTGAAGAAATTCGCGAGCTTGCTGAAGAAGCAAAAGCTGTGGGCCTTGCGGTAGTCGTGTGGTCATATCCGCGTGGAGGTATGGTGACCAAGGAGGGAGAAACCGCAATGGACATCTGTGCCTATGCCGCACACATGGCGGCCTTAATCGGTGCGCACATTATCAAGGTAAAACCCCCGACTGACACTATATTTCTGGATGCGGCAAAGAAAGTATATGCGGAACAAGACATCGCCGCTTCAACTCTAAAACAAAGGATAGAGCACGTTGTTCAATCTTGCTTTAACGGCAAACGTATTGTTGTATTTTCGGGTGGTGAGGCAAAGGATTTGGATGGTATTTTCGCGGAAGTAACCGCCATTCGTGATGGTGGTGGAAACGGCTCAATAATTGGCCGAAACACCTTTCAACGTCCAAGAGAGGAAGCACTCAAAATGCTGGACCACATAATCAAAATTTATCTCAACAAGGCCTAGCATTCGAGCAAAACAGATTAGCGCGCAGTCTTGCCAGCTTTATTTAATTACACCCCCAAACATGGGCCAGGGTGGTCCTTCTAGTTTTGTAGAGCCTTTCAAGACTGCGTTAGGAGAGGGAGAGGTTGCGTGTGTGCAACTCCGCCTAAAGGAAGCATCCGATGATACAATCCGCAAAGCATGCGACACACTTTTACCCATCGCGCGAGATCACGATGTCTCCTTTATTCTCAATGACCGCGCCGATCTCGCGGTTGAACTTGGTTGCGATGGGGTGCATTTAGGCCAAGAAGATCTCCCTTATAAAGAGGCGCGCGCATTAGTCGGTATTAACTCAATCATCGGTGTCACCTGCAAATCATCGCGTGACCTGGCTTTCGAGGCTGGTGAAGCGGGTGCCGATTATGTGGCCTTTGGCGCCTTCTTTAAGTCCCGCACAAAATTGGGAACCAACCCAGCTGATGTAAGTCTTCTTAGTTGGTGGCAAGAAATGATGACGGTACCGTGTGTAGCTATCGGTGGAATCACTGTCCAAAATTGCAGAACTGTTATTGATGCTGGGGCCGATTTTATAGCGGTGTCGGGCGGCGTATGGGAACATCCAATAGGTCCGGGGGCCGCCGTCAAGGCTTTTCACCGAATGTGCTCTTTTAACGATTGATGAAATACTAATCTGATTGACAGGCTAATAAAACTCGGGCCCTAATTAAGACTAGCTAAATACTTTTTCGGAGCGCCAGATGTCCATTAACGCCGCAAAGGTGGCGCCGAGCCTTAACACTCGGTTTATCTCACACGGTACCCTTGGTTGCCACAATCTTGAAAAATCACGCCAATTTTACGAAGAATTTCTAGGATTAGAGACAACCCAAACCAGTCCAATCTCACTGATGATTCGACTTGGGAGTAATCACGTCTATGCTGTCGTCCAAGTAAAGAACAAGACCGAAATGCCGCGTCATTATCACAACGGACTTGATGTGGAAAATAGCGAAGATGTCGACACAGCCTACCAGACGGTACAAACCGAGGCCGAAAAATGGGGTCTATACAATACGACCCGACCCGTCGAACAGCACGGCACATACAGTTTCATGTTCTGGGACATGGACGGGAATTGCTGGGAGATCCTCTCAAATCCTCCAGGCGTTTATATTTGGATTTTTGAACAAGGCGACCTTGAAGGGCGGGGGCATTTTGAAAGGGGTTTTTACAAAAAGCGACCAGACCAGATTAATAAATAAACTAAAACAAAAACATCCCGTTCATAATTAGTATCAAAATAAATTTAACGCTGGAAAAGGAACGCGAATGGAGTTTGGGGTGTTTGATCACGTGGATGAAAACGACCTTCCACTGCATGAGTATTATGATTCACGAATAGAATTTGTACAGCTGTTAGATAAACTTGGCTTTCGTAGTTATCACGTCGCCGAGCACCACTCCACACCATTAGGTATGGCCCCTTCTCCCACAGTATACTTATCCGCGGTTGCTCGGAGTACACAGAACCTTCGCTTTGGACCACTCGTTTTTGCTCTGCCGCTGTATCATCCTTTGCGTCTCGTTCAAGAAATCTGCATGGTCGACCAGATTAGTAAAGGTCGACTGGAAATCGGCTTTGGCCGCGGTGCCTCGCCAATAGAAGCTGCATATTTTGGTAATGACCACGCCGAGGCCGAAACGACCTATAGAAATAATCTAGAACGTATTCTAAAAGCGCTTTCCAACGGAAAATTGGATGGGCAGGACACATTTAATGACGCCAAGAACGTGCCACTGCAATTGGAACCCTTTCAAAAACCGCATCCGCCATTGTGGTATGGGGTTCATTCTGTAGAAAGTGCAGAACGTGCAGCCGCGTTGGAAAGTAACATCGTTAGCTTAGATACCGCGGAAGAAACAAGCATTTTTGCGCGTGCTTTTAGGTCTAAATGGCAGAAAAAACACGGCTCATTGAGTAATTTGCCTCTGATTGGCCTGGGTATATTTATTTATGTCGACGATGATGAAACGCGCGCCCTAGATGTTGCTCGTCGGGCTTATGCAACCTGGCACAACAGTTTTAATTGGCTATTTCGCCACCATAATATGGCTATCCCAAAACACCAAAGACCATCCACGTTTGATGGCATGGCCGCGGAAGGCCGCGCAATCGCTGGCACCCCTGAAAAAGTGTCAATGTTTTTGTCTGAACGTATGGCTGTCGCCAACGCAACGTATCTAGTAGGCCAGTTCGCCTTTGGAAACTTGACACCAGACGAAACAATGAAATCGGTCCGATTATTTGGCAATGAAGTTATGCCTGAACTAAGATAATGATCAATTTGTTACTACTGGTGCCCACAAAACGTCTTCAATCCGCTTCGCACCCGTTGCCAACATAACTAGCCGTTCAAAACCCTTTGCAACACCAGAGAATTCCGGAATTCCGGCTTCCAAGGCGCCAATAAACGACTCGTCTATTGGATAAAGCTCCCGCCCATGCTCTCGACGCTGTTCTGCCATTTTAACAAAGCGGCGACGCTGTTCCTTTGCGTCTATCAATTCGCCATATCCATTTGCTAATTCAAGACCACAAATAAAAATTTCGAATCTTTCTGCTACTCGTGGGTCTTGCTTAGAAACACGTGAAAGCGCCGCAAGCGACGTTGGATAAGAGTGCAACACTGTCGGCACCTCACAACCAAGTTTAGGTTCAACGTGTTCCAAAAAGATTCGAAAGAAAAGATCATCCCAAGTATCACCATCGGCAGTCCTGATACCTTTGGACTCGGCCGCAGCTCTTAAGAGTTCAGTATTGGGTTCCCAAGGTTCTGGGGTCGTCGCTAATAAATCAATACCTGTCGCCCTCTCAAAGGCCTCTTGCACAGATATAAACTCCCAAGGACTGTTTAGAGAGCAAATATGCCCAGCGTTACGAGCGTGAGAACCACAGACATCACGGATCAGATCTGCGGCTTCGTTGGCCAGTTCACGCCAATTCATTCCAACAGAATACCACTCGAGCAAAGTGAACTCTGGGTGGTGCTTAGTTGACCATTCACCGTCCCTGAAAACATGTGATACTTGGTAAATTTTTCGCATACCTGCTGCAAGCAACTTTTTCATTGTAAATTCGGGCGACGTATGAAAATAAAGCGGCTGAGCGGTACCATCAATTTTTCGAATACTTGTATCAAATGCGAGCAAGTTGGGCTCTAATCCGGGGGATATCTGAAGTGCCGGTGTCTCAACCTCAACGTATCGTCTTGTGTCAAAGAAGGCACGCAACCGCTTTAGAGATTGTGCGCGGTATACTAAATTGTTGGCACGAGACTCAAAACAATGTGATCGCCACCAACACTCGGAAAATGATTCTTCCTGCGGGGTTTTGTTATTCGTCATGTTGACGATAATGCCGGACATGATTGAAAACGTCACCACTGTATCGATAACGCCCCAAACACTGCGCACAAGCAGGCAACTCAGAGCCGCTAATTTAATCTTGGAAAACGAAATCAGTGCGATAGATGCGGTCCGGGCGAAATACACGGTCGCCATACCCGAAAGCGTTGTATCGCTGATTGATCAAAGTAATCCTAACGACCCAATAGCACGGCAATTTGTCCCAAGTCCCGCAGAGCTGAAAGTAACGGATGATGAGGCCCAAGACCCCATTGGCGACCTCACTCACTCGCCAATGCCTGGACTAGTTCATCGCTACCCGGATAGAGTTCTTCTAACACCAACGCTTTCATGCCCCGTCTATTGCCGATACTGCTTCCGGCGGGACCGTGTTGGCAGATCAGAAGGGGCACCCAATCGAAAAGAACTTGATGCCGCGATTCGATATATCGAATGTACACTCAGTATCCGGGAAGTGATTCTGACAGGCGGAGACCCGCTTTCTTTGTCGGATAAACGATTGGAAGATATTCTTAATCGTGTCGTTAGTATCCGGCATATACAGCACGTCCGCATTCACACGCGATTCCCAATAGTTGTTCCCAAAAGAGTGACAAATACCCTAATTAAGGCGTTGCAAACTAAGTTGCCAATTTGGTTAGTTCTGCACACCAACCACCCTAAAGAGCTAACTTCAGAAGTAGGCATGGCATGTGCAAAGTTAAGCAACGGGGGTGTTCCGCTACTCTCCCAGAGTGTGCTCCTCAAAGGCGTGAATGATGACGTAGAGGTTTTGGCCGAACTTATGCGCAGTCTCGTACGGTTAAAGATCAAACCTTACTATCTCCATCACCCCGATCGCGCTCAAGGGACAGCCCAATTTCGGATTAGCATCGAAACCGGAAAAAAACTAGTGAAAGCCTTACGCGGTCGCATTTCTGGCCTCTGTCAACCAAACTATGTCGTCGATATCCCTGGGGGCCACGGAAAGGTTTTAGTTGATAGTGCTTATCGGAGTACAGATGGAAATACATGGATTTTGGAAAATTTTGAAGGCCGCTCTCATAAATATAACGACTAGCCATATGTGGAATAATAATAGGACTCATTGCCTATTAACGGGTGAACTGATAATTTCCGGCGCCCCTAATTATATCAATTCACATAGTGGAAGTTTAGGATGAAAATCCAAGCAAACACCGTTCGCCCTGGTAACGTTATAGAGCATGACAAAAAGCAGTGGAGCGTACTTAAAACAGAAATGCTCCTACCAGGTAAAGGCAACGCATTTATTCAAGTGGAGATGCGCGACATCAAATCGGGGGCCAAAACCAACGAAAGGTTTCGCACCTCAGAAACAATCGAAAAACTTATGGTGGAAGAGAAGAAGGCGACCTTTCTTTATACTGAAGATCAGCAGGTTACGTTTATGGACAGCGAAAGTTTTGAGCAGTTCACTTTGTCTCTTGAGGCGCTGGGGGAACCTGCGAAGTTTCTGCAGGATGGTATGTCCGTGACAGCGGAAGTAATTGACGGAACCATTACGGGCGTTAACCTACCCCAACATGTTGCAATGGCGGTCATCCAAGCAGACCCGGTCGTAAAGGGTCAAACCGCATCTTCCTCATATAAGCCCGCCATAATCGAAAATGGCGTGCGGGTAATGGTACCGCCGCATATAGAGGCGGATACCCGCATAGTTGTAAACACAGAAGACGGGTCCTATGTAGAACGCGCCAAGGACTGACCCCCTCACGGTGTGGCTCGTTTTAGGGCCCAGGAAAGGCCTAAATAGACATGTCGCTCACGACGCCGCTAATAAATGTGATGGAGGCTGCCGCCCGCAAAGCCGCTCGTCGGTTAATTCGGGATTTTGGAGAAGTTGAACACCTTCAAGTATCACAGAAGGGGCCCGGAAATTTTGTGATAGAGGCAGATTTGCGGACCAAAGAGATACTATACAAAGAACTACTAAAAGCGCGTCCTGACTTTGGGTTTTTAATGGCAGAGAATGGTTTACGGAACGCGGAAGGATCCGAGGAGCGTTGGATAATTGACCCCATCGACGGAACCACCAATTTTCTTCATGGCATTCCCCATTTTGCTATTTCTATTGCTGCAGAGCGCGAGGGGCAGTTAATTGCCGGCGTTATCTATGAGCCCGTTCGTGATGAGCTCTTTTGGGCCGAAAAAAACGTCGGCGCTTTTCTTAACCGCCGACGAATTCGGGTCTCAGGACGCCGCGTGTTGAGCGAGGCTTTAATTGCGACGGGGATTCCTCATAGTGACAGGCCAGGTCAAAAAAGCTTTATACCCATGTTAAAAACCGTGATGGATAGAACCTCTGGGGTGAGAATACTCGGCTCGGCCGCGTTGGATCTCGCCTACGTAGCTGCGGGTCGTTACGAGGGTTACTGGGAAGTCGGGCTTTCCCCATGGGACGTGGCGGCTGGCATTATTATCGTCCGTGAGGCCGGTGGAATGGTCAGCGAAGTTAATGGCCAAGCCAACATGCTTTATGGAAATTCAATTCTCGCTACCAACCAGCAGCTATATGACCCTATTCGAAGATTACTTATGCACGCCGTTGAAGAAAAATTTAAACCCTGACGAGTGAACAGTTCCAACCGGCTCCTTAATTAGTTGGATCTATATTAATGCGGTTGTAGGTACAATCCAGCTAGTTTATGTTGCCGCGGCAATTATAAACTGCTTCTAACATTGGGTTGTGTTGAACGGGTCGGGTTTGGGGTATGACTGCCAAAACATCAGTAGGTCTAGCTAGCACAGCAACGGCAGCTGCAATGCTAGCCGGTTTCCTGGTAGTTATAGTGTTAATGCTCGCGCCGGAGACAACCGATGCGCAGACAGTAATTATTGGAAAACAAAAACTTCCGTCAGTCATTGTAGACCATAGCATCCTTGAGAACAGGAATAATACCAGCGGTCAAAACCATCTACAAAAATCACCGATCAGTTATGGGATATTACCGACTGACTACCATGTCAAATCTGACGAGAAAACAATACGCCTAGAAGGACAACCTTCGAATAAAATAAAATCAGTCCATGCAGAAAAGCGAGCCCCGCAGCAAAAAGGGAAACTCGGCCGAAAGGCGGCGAAATCAAATAACAATGTTCCTTTACATTCTGGATTTAAGAGTAATCCCAAGGGGTCGACGATAAACCCAAGACCTAAGCTGCAAGGGAAGAATCGAAGTGCCGACGTAGTTCCAAATAAAGTGGGTCAACCCCAAAACCCAGTTGAAGATGTAAAAACCTACTTATCGCCACGACAACAGTTCCACATTGGTTTTGGGACAGGCAGCGCAATACTGGGAAATAAAGAAGGTGCAACTTTAGATACTATTGCTGCTTCCTTAAAACAGAGAAATTCATTACGTGTGCAGTTATTAGCTTATGCGGATCGCGCTACCGGCACGTTAAGTCAAACCCGCCGGCTCTCTCTTTCCCGCGCACTCGCTGTAAGGTCACACCTTATTAATCAGGGCATACGGAGCACCCGAATAGACGTTCGTGCGCTTGGAAACAAATATGAGGATGGAATCCCTGACCGAGTAGACGTGATCGTTACACGATGATTAAGGGTTTAGAAATGAAACCTTGCCACCTCAGCATACGGAGCTAGGTTAACCATGACACATCCGCGGCGCTATTTGATCCGGATGCTTTTGTTTCTCGCGGCCGTCGCGGCTCTCGCTGGTGTGCTTTACACCGGAATTCAGGGCGCGTTTTTTGCGAATCCCGCCTTAAACGGGCTAATACTTGGCGTCCTTTTCCTCGGAATAATATATATTTTCCGAACAGTGACAGTGCTGGCGCGAGAAGTCGCTTGGTTGGAACATTTTCGCGCTGGACAGCCGCCGATCTCGAATATACCCGAACCCCGTATGTTGGCACCTATGGCATCTATGCTTGGCGACCGAAGTGATCGGTTTAGTCTTTCGGCTATATCTATGAGGTCGCTACTGGATGGTATAAGTGCGCGGCTAGACGAATCCCGGGATATTTCGCGCTACTTGATAGGTTTGTTGATCTTTCTTGGATTGTTAGGAACTTTCTGGGGCCTCTTACAAACAATTGAAGCGGTTAGTGATGTTATCTCGGAGCTCACTGTGGGAGACAAAGACCTTGGACCGGTCTTTGACGATCTTAAGTCGGGACTTCAAGCTCCGCTGTCTGGAATGGGCACCGCTTTTTCTTCCTCCCTGTTTGGATTGGCTGGATCACTTGTTCTAGGCTTTTTGGAACTACAGGCAGGGCAGGCACAAAACCGCTTCTATAATGATCTGGAAGATTGGTTGTCTGGACAAACGCGTTTAGGAACGGGAGCCCTATCGCCAGAAACGGACCAATCAGTCCCAGCGTACGTCCAGGCTCTCCTCGAACAAACTGCAGATAGCTTAGAAAACCTGCAAAGGACCCTGCAGCGCGGGGAGGAATCTAGGATTGGTGCCAATACCGGTATTACAGATTTGGTAAGCCGGCTGGATAGCCTGACTGAGCAAATGAAAACTGAACAAGATTTGATGGTGAAATTGGCGGAAAATCAGCTGGGAATTAAGCCTGTATTGCTCCGTATTGATGAAGGCTTAAATAAACGTGAGCTTGAAACGGCGGATACCAGACTACAATCGCATATTCGTAATATTGATCTTCAACTTTCCAGATTGCTTGAGGATTCTGCGCAGGGCCGGAGCGAACTCATACAGGAATTGAGAGCGGAGATACGGGTCCTTTCACGAACATTGGCCGCAATCGCCGAAAAAGCAGGACGTTAGAAAAGGCGGGATCCGTTGATGCCAAGTGCAACTCGCCGACAAAGACAAACTTTTGATATCTGGCCAGGCTTCGTCGACGCCCTGTCTGCTCTTTTAATAATAATTATATTTCTACTCATGGTATTTACACTTGCCCAGTTTTTTTTAGGCGAACTTTTATCCGGCCGCAATCAAGCTCTCGATCGATTAAATCGTCAGGTATCAGAGCTCACAAATATGCTTTCGATACAGAAAGATACTAACCTAACTCTCCGTGGTCAGATATCTCAGCTGACCGCGGACCTAAATACTTCAAACACTGCTCGTGACAACCTTTCAAGCCAATTGGCTGAACTCTTACCTCAAAAGGATGCGCTGGAGGCGATCCTAGCGGATGTAAAAGCTGAGCGGGAAACACTGCGAGCAGAGTTAAACGCGAGTTTGCAAAAATCGAGCCAAATATCAGTGGAGCTGGAAGATGCTCAAAAAACTGTTCGCTTGGGTAAGGACAAGATCAAAGCAAAACTAACGGAAATCGCTCAACTAAATCGAGACCTTAATGCGTTGAGGGAACTGCGCAAAACCCTTGAAAAAAAGATCTCGGAGCTCACCAATTCTGTGACAACACGGGATAAATCGTTGACCGCTTTGCGCGACAAGTCAAAAGAGTTGGAAGCAAAACTATCAACGGAGCAAGAACGTACAGCCCTAGCACAAAAAAATATTCTTAAAAAAAACCTCACTATACGTGAGTTGGGTGCACAGGCAAAACGTATTGGCGAAGAGTTAACAGAAGAGCAACGCATAAGTGCGGAGGCCCTCGAACAAGTAAAATTACTTAACCTACAACTGGCGTCGGTCCGCCAACAACTTGCATCCTTGAACGCATTACTAGAAGCTGCAGAAGAAAAAGCAACCAAGCAGAACGTCCAGATTGTTAGCTTAGGAAAGCGGTTAAATGCGGCATTGACGAATAAAGTCGCAGAACTTGCACTTTATCGTTCCGAGTTTTTTGGTCGCCTCCGTCAGGCCCTGGGCAATCGACGTGGTGTTAAAATTGTGGGAGACCGGTTTGTCTTTCAATCTGAAGTACTATTTTCCTCTGCTTCCGCGGATCTCAACATCCAAGGTCAAAATCAAATTTCACAATTGGCACGTACCTTGAATGAAATCAGCGACCGGATACCCCAAAACCTAAACTGGGTTTTACGGGTTGATGGTCACACAGACCGGAGGCCCATCAAAACAACAAAATTCCCGTCAAACTGGGAACTTTCTTCGGCCCGCGCTATTGCCGTTGTGAGAAAGTTAATAGCGAACGGGGTAGAACCAAAACATTTGGTGGCAGCAGGTTTTGGTGAATTTCAACCGATTGATCCGCGGGATGACGAAATTGCGGACAGGCGTAATCGTCGCATCGAGTTTAAGCTTACCCAACGATAAACTTAATCGGTAAAACCGCGCGCATGATTCAGAATACGCCTGTTGCAAACATTAAGTTTGTTCCCTATAAAATGCGCTGCTGTCGAGGAGCTTAAGGTTGAAAAAAGATACTCACCCCGATTACCACGAAATCGAAATTGTGATGACCGATGGGACAACATACAAGACGCGGTCCACCTGGGGAACGGCGGGAGATAGCATGAAACTAGACATTGATTCAAAGTCTCATCCAGCATGGACTGGCGGGTCGCAACGGTTAGTAGACACCGGTGGTCAAGTCGCCAAATTTAAAAATCGATTTAAAGACCTTGGCATTAGTTAAAAGCTCTAAGGTACACTAATTTAGTGCCTGTCAACGGTATAATTATGGGCATGCGGTTGCGCCCACATGCCTTAATGATAGAACTTCCGTCGAAGACAAAGGTTTTTCAAAATATTGTCGCATTGCCTCACGCGGGGTTGTTTCATTTTCTGAATAGTGAATCAACATCAGCACGGTGAGATTGCTTTTTTGTAATCTCCTCGGTCACCCTTTCAATTTCTTCTTCCATCTCGGAAATGTACTCGCTTAATTCTTCAACAGACATCGGATCAAGATCACGCTTTTTCTTTGGCATGTTTTGCGGAAGATCATCGTTTATATCCACTATTCTCCACCATTCGTATTTTGCAAACTTATCAGACTTGCCAGTCTGCCCCCGAGACGATAGACCTGCAAGCATCTGTTTAATACAAATTAGGTGCTCGACAGATGTCTTTTGACATTCCTAAAACGATGGTAGCAATTGAAATTTCCGAGTTTGGTGGGCCCGAGGTCCTAAAGCCCGTTGATCGTCCCGTGCCGGAAGTAAGTGGGCGAGAACTACTTGTGCGCGTATCCGCGGCGGGCATTAACTTTCCCGATACCATGCAACGGGAGGGCGGATATCCGCCGCCGCCGGGAGTTACTAATATACCAGGCCTGGAATTGGCCGGTACCGTCGTCCATTGTGGGGAAGGCACCCAGAACTTCCAACCTGGTGACACGCTTTGCGCTCTTGTATCCGGTGGTGCTTATGCGGAATACTGCATTGTACCTGAACAGCAGGCACTTCGATTACCAAAAGGTTACGACGCACTTGAAGCTGCGGCAATTCCGGAAAACTTTTTTACTGTTTGGACTAATCTTTTTGATGGTGCCAATTTAGTAGCGGGAGATACCATCCTAATCCATGGGGGTTCTGGCGGAATAGGAACAGCTGCAATCCAAACCGCGAACGCTTTTGGCGCCACCGTCTACGCTACGGCGAGAACAGCCGCCAAATGTGCCGTGTGCGAAGAATTAGGTGCAACCCGGGCCATCAATTACCTAGAGGAAGATTTTGTCGACATTATCAAAGAGGTAACTCGGGGGGTCGGGTGCTCGGTTGTGTTGGATATGATTGGAGGAAGTTATTTTAATCGTAACCTTGAGGCACTAGCTGAAGAAGGACGGATGGTGCAAATAGCTGTACTGGACGGTGCGAAAGTGGAACTCTTCATTCCAACTATCATGTCAAAACGAATTCGGTATACCGGTTCTACATTAAGGCCGAGAACAATAGAACAAAAAGGACTGATAGCCAAAACAGTTGGTGAGAAGCTATGGCCGCTATTCGAAAAAGGTAGTATTAAACCCCTAATTTATAGGACGTTTCCATTGGAACAAGCATCGGACGCGCACAAACTTATGGCTACCAGCAATCATATCGGCAAGATCATGCTGGCTATCGACCCAGTATATTTACATTCGTAGCAAATAGCCTATTTCGCAACAAAAAGGCTCCTTATCATGGCAAGCAACATATCTCCAAATATTAAACCTCTTATGCCAAAAGCCACAGCAGTATGGCTCATCGAGAATACCGCGCTTACCTTCCGACAAATTGGTGCTTTTTGCGGTCTACATGAACTTGAAGTCCAAAGTATTGCTGATGATGAAGTCGCGATTGGCATGGTGGGCTACGACCCTATTGCTAACGGGCAACTCACGAGGGGCGAGATTGAACGCTGTGAAGTCGACCCCTCTGAAAGACTACAAATGGCGAAGACCCACGTACCCCGCCCATCGATCAGAACCAAGGGACCCAAATATACACCAGTCGCGCGACGAGGAGACAAGCCAGACGCTATAGCGTGGCTGATCAAGCATTATCCAAATTTAGTAGACTCCCAAATTTCCCGACTAATAGGTACTACAAAACCAACAATTGGCGCAATCCGGGACCGGTCACATTGGAACATGGGAAACATTTCCGCCCGTGACCCGGTGGGGCTTGGTTTATGTAATCGACTTGACCTTGATAAAGAAGTTCTCAAAGCTGGCTATTCAGCCACTCAAGAAAAACCACCCGTAGATACTCCTAACGACAGTGTTTCAGATTAAGGGGTAGAAAGTAAAATGAATGTATCCGATCGAATACTGATTTTACGGATGAGCCTCAATTGCGGCTAATTGGTCTTTTATTCTTAGTTTTCTTTTCTTAATAGCTGAGACCGCGATATGATCAGGCTGAAGTTTGTGTTTTTCTTGCTCTAGAGCGTTTTCGAGTTCTGCATGTTCCGCCTTAAGTATCGTAACCTGATCCGCCTCACTCATATTTTATCCCCCAAAGTTGATAATATAGTTCTTAGAGTTTAGCCTCAACATTCTCAGTTTGTAAATCCGTAATCGTGGAAACTATGCATAAATACAAATCCTCAACACTTAAAATATTTCGAGCGAAATAGGGTATATATCGCCGACGAAACTAGGAAATGCCGCACCGGCAATATAGACAACATTTTCGCGATCCTTTTCCGAAATATCTGTGAACGTCCGCAAATAAATACCCATGTTTGACAGAGCATCTTGAAGACGGAGTTTGTCAGAACGTTTGCGGTCGGTTTTTAAATCAAGAGCACCGGCTAAAATCAATTGCTCGATATGTTCACAATCAATTTCAGTCTTTTGAATTCGCTGTCTCACCGACTCGGTAAGCGCATCATCTTCATAAAAGCGACTATCTTTCATACCAGTTCGGACCGCCCGGAGGCCCCTTACTATATCTTTATGCCAAATATCTACCGAGTCAGTTATGATTTTCATTTGGGAAGTGGTTAAAGTGCCCTGTCGCGACGCCCCAGCCCATAAACAAAATAAAAGCACATTCACGTCTATATCATGAGTATCCTGTAACTCCAGGCACGCCTGAGCGACGCCTTTCGTCATGTAGATCTGGAGTGAGAAATCCCAAAACGGGTGATCCGGAAATTCGGCCAACGTAATTCCTATGAACTATTGTGATTTATTTTGAATTAAAAATTACATTTCGTAGGGTAAGGCTAACAGTAACAACGTTAATCTGCTATTCTTTACTTTGGGAAAAGCTGCATGCCAAAGGAAAAATGAGCGAAAAGCAAGCCCTCCGGGAAAAACTGGCAGAGCTAGAGCTTGAACATCGCGATTTGGACGATGTCATTGCGCGCCTGACCGAACGTGCCCCGTACGATCAATTACAGCTACAGCGTCTTAAAAAGCGCAAGCTAGTATTGAAAGATCAAATGTCTCATGTCGAAGCTCTCCTTCACCCGGACATAATAGCGTGAAATATTGAGCTACGAGTCAAATAGAGTGGTTTGCGAACCCGTTATGGTGACGATAATATATGCTACCGTAAAACGTTTTCGGGCTACCGGTATATTTTTGAAAGGAAAATGCGATGGCAGCGCGAAAGTCTGCGAAATCTTTGGGTCAGCAAAAGTTAACACAAAAAGCCTCGCAAGTTGGTGTGATCATGGGCAGCAAATCAGACTGGCCAACGATGAAACATACTGCGGATATTTTAAAAAGTATGGGTATCCCCTATGAAACAAAAGTAGTTTCCGCGCATAGAACCCCTGAAAGACTAGTTGAATACGCCAAAACTGCCAAAAACAGAGGATTGAAAGTAATAATTGCTGGTGCGGGTGGTGCTGCACACCTACCAGGTATGATTGCCTCCTTAACCTCTCTCCCCGTATTAGGTGTTCCGATTGAAAGTAAGTCGTTGAGCGGCATAGATAGCCTACTTTCAATTGTCCAAATGCCCGGGGGTATTCCCGTTGGTACATTGGCAATAGGCAGTTCGGGGGCCAAAAATGCTGGTTTAATGGCGAGTTCGATTATAGGACTTTCGGATAAGTTAATAGAAACCCGACTTGATAAATGGCGGGAAACGCAAACCCAGAGTGTTCCAAACACACCAACAGGTAGATGATTTGACGGAAATACTCTCACCAGGCGCAACGATTGGTATTCTTGGAGGAGGCCAGCTTGGGCGGATGATTGTTCTGGCTGCGGCACAGTTGGGGTACAAATGTCATATATTTAGCCCCGAACCTGAAGCGCCAGCAAAAGATGTTTCCGCAGCAACTACAACAGCACCGTACGATGACCCCGAGGCCTTGCGTGCGTTTGCCGAAAACAGCGATGTCATTACCTTTGAATTTGAAAACATTCCTGACAAAAGCTTGGAGCTTATCGCTGACCTGGCGCCCATCCGACCGGGGGTCCAAGCATTACGCATCTCTCAAGACCGATCCCTTGAAAAAAGTTTTCTAAACGAACAGTGTATTTCCACAGTAGCTTGGAGCTCAATCACAGAAGCTGAAAAGCTAGATCAGGCCGCGGCTATAACCGGGTTACCAGCAATACTAAAATCCTCCCGTTTTGGTTACGATGGAAAGGGTCAAAGTACAGTCACCACCATACCAAATCTCCAAGAGGCCTGGACAAAGATGGGGGGGGTCCCCTGTGTTCTGGAGCAGATTTGCGCGTTCGAAAGAGAAATATCCGTCGTTGTCACGAGAGCGGCCGACGGGCAAACAGAACATTATGTACCTGTAGATAACGTTCATCGCAATAAAATTTTACACACCTCAACAGCCCCCACTAAACTGGATCAAAATACAGCCAATGAAGCTGTTCACATTGCCAAAAAAGTGGCCGAAGCAATAGAATTAATTGGGTTAGTAGCCGTTGAAATGTTTGTATTAAATAACAAAGAAATCCTGGTTAACGAAATTGCGCCACGCCCTCATAACTCTGGGCACTGGACAATGGATGCCTGTTTAGTGAGTCAGTTTGAACAATTAGTACGGGCGATCGTTGGTCTTCCATTAGGACGGACAAAGCGACATTCAAACGCAGTCATGACTAACTTGATTGGTGATGACGTTGAAAGTTGGTATGAAAATTTGAGCGACGCAAATTCTTGCCTGCACCTCTATGGAAAAAAAGAGCCAAGAAAGGGGCGAAAAATGGGTCACGTAACGCGGCTATTTCCCTTAGAAGGCCTCGCATAGCGGCTTTTTAAGACATCTCCAAAGATCTCAAAAGCCTTACGTGCACGAAAGCGGAGGCGTACAAGGTTTTCTCTGGTTCTATGCAACCTCATCACATCGTCAATTCGGCGATCTAAAAAACTCATTGTCTCCTCACTGTTTTCACTATCGTCTGTGAGCCAGAATATTGTGGTGGAACCAAGCACGCCAGCAAGCAGTCCGCGCTTTGTATAAAAAGAAAAGTCACTAGACCGATCACCAACCGTGTACCATATGCAGTCGACGCTCTCATATATCAGTTTCATGCTCAAAAGTGCATTGTTTGGTGCCATAAGGATTGATGTCGTGCGCCGCACGGCCTCCCGGTACGGTTGCAAAATTGCGAGTCTTGTTTTAGCAGAAAACGAGATTTTTTCACTTATACGCAAGCCCGAAATATCGGAAATCTCAATTTCCTCAACCATCTTCTGATCTGCCCAGTTTGAAAAATAGCGGATAGCATCATTTGGCCCGTTGGGGAAAAGTTCCGCAAGATCAGCAGGTGACAGATTGATATCACTGGCCCCCATCTTGAGCGCTTTATCAGACCATCCTTCAAGAGAAACACGCAGAAGGATTGCCTCTATTAACTCATCCGACCACGCGTGTTTGTCGTCTATTAGCACGGGACATCCTGTTCATCTTCAGAAGTTGTAACGGACCGGTCCATAAAATTTTTAAGCTCCTCGTTAAAACTTAGTGTCGATAAATCATTCATTCGCATAGGAAATAATACACCATCGAGATGGTCAATTTCATGCTGCACTACGCGAGCGTGAAAATTTGTGGCCTCCCGCTCCACTTCTTCGCCTGAGGATAGGTATCCCCGATAAACAATTCTATGATAGCGTGGCACAGCACCCGTTAGTCCCGGGATCGAAAGACAACCTTCCCAACCCGTCTCAATTGCGTCACCTACCGGGTCAAATTCGGGATTAACGAGGGTTGTTAAGGGCACAAAATCAGTGTCAACGGAACCCGCGTTGCCGCGTTCCATTGGAGCTTTAAATATAATTAATCGTTGACCTTCATATACCTGTGGGGCGGCTAGTCCAACTCCCGTGGCGTCCTCCATAGTTTCGACCATATCGTCTAACAAACGTTCTATTCCAACAGACGTTGGATCAGAGACAGCTTCGGCGGTTTGAAGTAAAATGGGATGACCCATCCGAGCGATTTTTAGCAGCGTCATAATATTAACTCTAATATTTTTGGTTTTTCTGATTATAGCCTATTTACGTTAGTTTCAAGGCATATACGTTATAGGGTTTAAAACTTCGTCTTCTTTGTGTTATAAACAAATTGATAAACCGGCGGAAACGTCGGTTTTCGCTGTTTTCGGAAATAATATTAATTTGATTGGAGAACATACAACCGTGGAAGTGACCGTAAGAGATAATGACGTTGATCAGGCTTTGCGCGCACTCAAGAAAAAGATGCAGCGTGAAGGTATCTTTCGCGAGATGAAAATGCGCCGATCATATGAAAAACCCTCAGAACGTCGTGCTCGGGAAAGGGCCGAAGCTATTCGTCGGGCGCGAAAGCTTGAGCGGAAACGACTCGAGCGTGAGGGCTTCTAGGATATAACTCCAAAAAAATAGGCCGCTATAAGCGGCCTTTTTTTCGAGGTTTTATTATTTTGAGAGCAACTAATATTATACGGTCTCCTATATCCCGAACGCCATAGAGTATATGAGCCTCCTCAACACAAACCAAATTGAATTTTGGAATAGTCATTTTGGCCTCGCGTGGGCAAACAACTCAGATGCCATCGATTTTGCATTTTCGAATATAACCCACGCGATAATGCAAGCCGCTTCACTCGTGCCTGGAGACCGAGTGATGGACCTAGGCTGTGGAAGCGGTGGAACTAGTATAGCTATAGCGGGTCAAGTGGGTTCTTCAGGATGTGTCTTAGCGGTAGATATATCGAAACCGATGATTAATCGACTTAAAATCCGCAAGGCAAACCATAAATTGGAAAATCTTTCAATATTTAATGGTGACGCCGCTATTTTACCGTTTAAAAGTAATGATTATGACGTTCTTGTATCGCGTTTCGGTTGCATGTTCTTTAACGAACCGCAAATCGCTTTCCGCAACATTGGCACCGCTTTAAGACAAGATTGTCGGCTCGCATTAGCTGTGTGGCGTACTCCGAGAGAGAATCCATGGGCTATGGAGCCGATATCCGTATCAAGACAATTTTTAGACATGCCGCCGCGACCCGGGCCTGAGGAGCCCGGTCCATTTTCTTTTTCGGACCCGGAACGCGTTAGAAATATCTTACTAGGTGCAGGTTGGACTAACATTGAACTTACTTCATTGAATCTACAACTCCCTTTGGGACGGTCAGATAAAGAGGCCTTAGCATTCTTAACAGAAATGGGACCTCTGGCTGCTCCGTTGGCTGCAGCAACAAAAGAAAGTTATGCAAAAGCAATAGGCCGAATAAAGGACCTACTGGACACAAAGAGAAACAAAGATGGCATTATACAGTTGGCTGCGGGTTGTTGGATTATTACTGGACTTTGGAACTAAACGACATTGTTGTTATTGGAACATTACCAACGAAACGTGAAAGGACGGCTCTGGTCTCATTAACACTAATATTTGTGGGCGTTGTCTCATTAACAACTATTCGGTCTACCGCAATGTTTCGTATCTTGAGCGCTTCAAACGCGGTAAGGGCATGGCTCAAACTACCAAGGTAACTCCCAACCACAAGAATAGCAGGAACTCCTACTCCGGCTATGAGGTCTCGTACCGTCCTGTTCCCATTTAATGGCACCATCACGCCGCCTATTCCTTCAATTAATAAAATATCTGTTGTCCTTTGCTGAATTTTTATACGGCAATATGAGATCACTTCGTCAACGGGAACAGAGCGTCCTTCCATCGCCGCTGCAATGTCTGGAGACAATGGGGCCGAGAAGCGCCATGGAGATATTCGTTCAATACTCTCCTGACACACCTCTTCCCTAATCGCCGATAGTAGACGGTATGTGTCGGAGTCGACCAACGTGTTTATTTCAAAGCCACTAACTATAGGCTTCAAAACGTCCACACTTAAACCCTCAAGGAGCCACTCTTTGATCAGTGATTCAGCAACGTGCGTCTTGCCACGTTCAGTGCCGCAGGAAGTGACGAAGTAAGCCGACACATTAAACCTCTGAAGTATTCCTACGCAATATTTTGCCAGAAATTAGTGGGGAAATGGCATCCACGAGACCCTCAATCTGTGCCATCGTATGCTCAGCTGTAAACGTTATGCGTAAACGCGATGTTCCTTGGGGAACTGTTGGTGGCCGGATGGGAGTAACTAAATAACCAGCTTTTTCAAGTTCTAATGATGCATCCATTGTCGCTGTGTCATCACCAAGAATTATTGGAACTATAGGGCTCTCCGGCTCACCCAAGCCGAGATTGGCACAAAACCTTTTAGCGAGATTATGGGGCTTAGCTACCCTTTTCTTGTCTGTGCCGATTATATCTACAGCTGCTATGGCACCAGCAAGAATAGCCGGAGGTAGACCAGTCGTATAAATTAGGCTGCGCGCACGATTTTTCATTAGTTCAACTACTGGGGCTGAACTGCACAGAAACGCGCCGTAAACCCCGACGGCCTTGGAAAGGGTGCCCATTTGCAGCGGGATTATAGGAGCCGGTTGAAATTCAAAAGCACTTCCGCGTCCAGCGCCAACAACACCAAAGCCATGAGCATCGTCAACCATTAGCCACGCATCGTGATCAGAGGCAATCAACGCTATCTCATCAAGTGGAGCCCGATCACCGTCCATGCTAAAAATGCCCTCGGTGACAACCAAACATTTTCGTAACCGGTGACGCGACGACCCCAGAACCTTGATAAGATTGTCCGGGTCATTGTGTCGAAAGGTCGCAATCTGCGCATTACTTGCCCGAGCGCCCATATGCATGGAGGCGTGGCCAAGTTCATCAATAACTATTAGGTCATCAGAACCCGCTAATGCAGGCAATATACCCGTATTGGCTAAATAGCCACTGCCGAAAACGCAGGCCGCCTCCGTCCCTTTCAACGCTGCTATTTTCTCCTCTAAAACCGCGTATAAATCATGATTGCCGGTGATTAATCGCGAGGCGCCCGCGCCTACGCCAAAGCGCTGAATCGCCTCTCTTGCGGCTTTCTTTACTGCAGGGTGGTGGGTTAAACCCAGATAATCGTTACAGCAAAATGACACTAAGTCACGACCGTTCCGGTGAAGGTGTACGGCGTCACGCCGGTTTGTATTGATAACGCTACGCTGCAAACCTTTCTTGGCGAGTTGATTTAATCTTGTCTTTGCAAACTGATCAAGCGATTCTATGCTCATAATTGTATTATACCGTTAATGTTGATTCTTACTGATAAAATCCGACACGATTGGACTACTGACGAGACGCGCGCCCTTATTTCCGAGCCGCTCAACGAACTCGTTTTTGCTGCTCAACAAATCCACCGTCGTCACTTTGACCCAAATCAAATTCAGATATCAACCTTATTGAGTATTAAAACTGGTGGCTGCCCTGAGGATTGCTCCTATTGTTCCCAAAGCATTCATCACTCCGCGGATGTTGGTGCCGAAAAACTCATGTCATTAGACGCTGTTAGAGCCGCGGCTATAAGAGCAAGAGACACTGGAGCAACACGTTTCTGCATGGGAGCCGCGTGGCGCGGCCCCAAAGATCGTGATCTTAACTCCGTCTGTGAAATGATTAGCGAGGTGAAGTCTTTAGGTCTAGAAACGTGCGTAACTTTGGGTCTATTGGAAGACAAACAAGCAGAAAAGCTGAAGGACGCAGGTCTTGATTATTACAACCACAATATTGATACCTCTAAATCTTTTTATCAGGAAATCATCTCGACCCGAACCTTCAAAGATAGGTTGAACACCCTTTCACGTGTCCGAGATGCAGGTATAAACGTCTGTTGTGGAGGTGTTTTAGGCATGGGGGAGGATAGAAAAGATCGCGCCGATATGCTTCAAGAACTTGCGCAAATGCCTAACCATCCGGAAAGTGTCCCTTTAAACGTGTTGGTCACAGTACCTGGAACCCCTCTTGCGGACGCAGAGCCGTTGGACCCTCTAGAATTGGTACGTGCAATCGCCACGGCACGAATAATGATGCCTAAATCTATCGTACGTTTGTCGGCAGGACGTCTGGAACTCGACGAGTCAGCGCAAACGCTCTGTTTTCTCGCCGGGGCAAACTCAATTTTTTATGGAGACACGCTTTTGACTGCGGGCAACCCAGCGCAACAAACCGATAGGGCCTTGTTTGAAAAACTTGGCATGAGCCCGATGCAAGCTGATATTACTTCAAGTATTGAGTGACCCTATGACGGGGCTTTCCTTCCCCCATATTTGGTTGCCCTACACCCAAATGCTTACTGCACCCCTGCCCTTACGTGCCGTAAAAACTGCAGGGAATCGAATAATACTAGACGATGGTCGGGAGCTAATCGATGCGGTTTCGTCGTGGTGGACTGCGTGCCACGGGTATAACCATCCCCACATAATCATGGCGATGGAGAAACAACTGAAGGATATGCCACATATAATGTTTGGTGGTCTCATACACGAACAAGCGGAGGAGCTTGCGGAACGGTTAATCGCCATGGTACCCGGTCCATATACACGTGTGTTTTTTGCCGATTCCGGCTCTGTCGCAGTGGAAGTAGCGCTGAAGATGGCTGCCCAATATTGGCTTAATAATGGCAATCAAGATAGGACACGGTTTCTCAGCTTTGAGAACGGGTATCATGGTGACACGCTCGGTGCGATGTCTGTGACCGATCCAGAGGAAGGCATGCATTCGCTTTTCGGTAGCTACCTCCCCCAACAAATATTATCGCCCTTACCACACGATAATATTACACGTCCGAAATTTGAACACATTCTGGAATCCCATAAACACCAAATAGCAGCGGTAATTATTGAGCCTCTCGTACAATGCGCGGGAGGGATGAAGATGCATGACCCCAATATTTTAAAATTAGCAGCAGACACCGCACAAAAGATTGGTGCCTTGTTTATTTGTGATGAAATCGCCGTTAATTTTGGACGCACCGGAAACATGTTTGCCCACCATGAGGCAAAAATAACTCCAGACATTATATGCCTTGGCAAAGCACTAACCGGGGGAACAATTAATTTAGCTGCTACGGTCACGACATCCGACGTATTCGATGCGTTTCTATCAAGCAACCCCGACAAGGCACTGATGCATGGACCAACCTACATGGCAAGTCCTTTGGCGTGCGCTGCCGCCAACGCTTCCCTTGATTTATTTGATACGGAACCCCGATTGCATCAAGTATCAATGCTTGAAACAGGTTTGAAACAAGATCTAGCACCCTTAACAGATTTACCTGGCGTTTACGATATCAGGGTTAAGGGCGCAATCGGCGCAATCGAGGTGAAAGAACTTCACAACATTGAATGGCTTAAGGCACAATTTATAGAAGC
>JAYZFO010000013.1:0-27303 GCA_036336685.1 Pseudomonadota bacterium | reverse complement strand
ACTAGGACACCATCACATATTAATTCCGGCAAACGAATCTTTTGGTCTATGCTGATCCTTAACTTTGCCGCTTGCCGCTTTTGACGGAGCAAGGAAATGTCATTGATGGCTACAGAAGAAGACTTCTTGCCGTCGACATCGATCACCACCATTTCCAAAGGCCTTAATTGGACGCTTTTGGCCTTTTCGATCCTATTAATTAACGCGGTTTCTTGATATTCGTTCATAAGAAACCCGACGGTACCACGGTTCATACCATAGATAGGTGTCTCACAATCAAGCCACATGTGAAGTGTTTCCAACATATGACCGTCGCCACCGAGCGCGACTATTACATCAGCTTCTTCTGGGTCAACATGTTCATATTTTTTGGATAGTTTTGAATACGCCCTGCCCGCTGGTTCTGACGAGGCGGCGATAAACGCTATCTTTTTAGAAGTCATAAAATAATGCCATTCCACGAATCGAAACAATCCAACATTACGCAATAGTACACAAATATTAAAATTTCAGTAGTAGGTATGCGTTTTGTTGCGCGGCCTTTTTTCTATCAAAGTAGCTTTCTTCGAAGCTTTTTAGTCGTCATCTTTCTGCGGCTTTTCATCGCCCGTTGTTGCTTCGTCGCTTATAATTACGACATTCTCATCAGCCTCGTCATCGCTTACTGTGAGCTCTCGGGCTTCAGGTGCCGCTCCGTCTTCAAAAACAGTTTCAATATCAACCGCGTCCGGGTCCGTCCCCACGATTTCGCCATCTTGATTAACCCGTTCCCCTCTTGCCTGCATCTCCGCTTCTTCTTCTGAACGCGCTACATTCGCAATTATCTCCACAGAAACCTCGGGGTGCAAATTCACTCGGATCACATGCATTCCCACAGTTTTGATTGGCCTTTTCATTATGATCTGGCCGCGCTCAGCGGTGATCCCAGTTGTGGTAATAGCATCCGCGACGTTTCGTGTGGTGACTGAGCCATAGAGTTGATCACTGTCGCTCGCTTGTCTCACAATGACCACATGAAGACCATCCATTTCTTTCGCGATCTGGTTTGCTTCTTCGCGATTTTGCAAGTTGTTTGCTTCAAGTTGGGCTCGTTGAGAATCAAACGCGGACCGGTTGGATTCAGTCGCCCTCAGTGCTTTTTTTTGGGGTAGCAGATAATTGCGGGCATAACCCGGTTTTACCGTTACCACGTCTCCCATCTGCCCAAGTTTTTCAATTCGTTCTAACAGTATGACGTCCATCACTCATTCCCTTTATTTTTTGATTGTGTATTCATTTTACGGCGAAGCCGCAACCAGTACTCCGCTGCACCCAGTGTCACTAATATTAATGCCGGCCAATGCATCAAAACCAGGAATAAATATATTCCAGTTAATATTACCGCGCGGCCTGGCCAAGCGGCCGAGATACTATGCATAACTGACAGCCCGATAAAGAAAAAAGGCACGCTTACAATCAAAAATATATTTAAGCCCCAAAAGGCAATTTCCCCACTAAAAAACGCTAAAAATACCGCGAAGCACCCTAAAGGCAACAACCAAATTGGTATTTGGATTTGTTTGTACTCAGGAGTAGGACGGAGGTTTTTGCCCTGTGCTAAAACTAATCTCTGCGCAACAATGCAATTTAATACAGGGAGAAATACCATCCAGGTGTTAATGACCGTCGAGGGCAAGGTTTGTGCTACTGCGGGGATTAGAGCTTTTAATTGAACTGTGATCGGCTGTTCGACGCTGTTCTGTTTCGTCGACAAAAGGTCTATCCCTGATCCCAAAACTCCCTCCGTTGTTCCCTTAAATCCCATGCCGGAGGCCGCAAGGATAGCCCCCACTGTTAAAAAAAAGATTAGACCCAGTATAGTTAGCCAATTAAGTATGTTTCCCGCTGGATACCATGAGAGTGTACCGTCGGAGGCCGTATATCGTTTAAGTCCCAGGAAAACTATCAGAAGCACGGGCACGTACATCGTGACTAGAACCACTGTAAAAAGTCCGGGGAGACCCCCAACAAAAATTAAAACGTACCCAACCGAAAGCGCGGATACTGCTGCAGCTATTGAGGCCGCAGTATAGCCCAGGGCAAAACCCGTCATAGCAAGAGGTAAAGGTGCAAAATATACAAGTACGGCGCCCGCAAGCGAAATTACTGCCGGGGAGAGAAACAAAAGCGCCGAAGAGACACCGGCGCCAAGGGGGAATAGTAATTCGCGCCGCATCAACTTTTTCGCCGGCGTCCGGATACAGTTAGTTAATGATAAAGGGCATGAGTGCCAGGTTGCGCGAGCGTTTGATTGCTTTTGCAAGTTCACGCTGTTTTTTCGCAGATACTGCGGTTATACGGCTTGGTACTATCTTTCCGCGTTCAGAGGTAAAACGCTGTAGGAGCTTAACATTCTTATAATCGATCTTGGGAGCGTTTTCGCCAGATAGCGGGCACCCCTTTGGGCGTCTAAAAAACGGTCGACGGCTCATTCGTTGATTTCCTCCTTTGCTGGGTTTCCGGGGACCTTCTCGTCGCTCTTCTCGGCTGCTTCTTTATTTGTTGCTGCTGCGTAATTTTCCGCCCCACCTAAATCTCGCCCACGGTCCCGCTCATCTCGGCTGTTTTTATTTTGCATCATAATTTAGGGACCTTCCTCATGTTCGTCGACCCTAATGCTCAAATACCTGAGGATATCCTCATGAATCCGCATGTTTCGTTCCATTTCGCTGATTGCATTGGCTGGCGCGTCAATATTCAATAGGGAGTAATGCCCTTTGCGGTTTTTGTTTATTTTATAGGCTAATGATTTTAACCCCCAATACTCCCCTTTCGTAACTTTACCCCCATTCTCTTCTATAATTTTTGTTAGATCTGCAGTAAGGGTTTCTACCTGAGTTGCAGAAATGTCTGGGCGTGTAATGTAAACACTTTCGTATAATGCCACTTTAGCTGCTCCTGCGTTGCATTCTAACTCCACTTAAAGAAATATTGGCCATATTCAAGTAACCACCACGAGATGGCCAAATTTGTTCATATATTGCATGCCATACCGTAAGGCGCCGGAATATACACAATTGCCATCTCTACGCAAGCAAAGGTGCCATGATTCGGTTGAATATCTTGACAGCTATCTATCAGATACTATGACTGCCGAAAGGAAAATTCAGGGTATTAAATAAAGAAGCGGGGAAAAACGTGAAAGCATTTGTTTTTCCTGGGCAGGGTTCCCAGGCGGTAGGTATGGGTACGAAGCTGCTTGCAGCATTTTCCATTGCACGGGAGACATTGGAGGAGGTGGACGACGCTCTTGGACAAAATCTGACAAAGCTAATTGCTGAGGGGCCGGCCGAACAATTAATGCTGACGCAAAACGCCCAGCCAGCCATTATGGCTATTAGCATCGCAGCTCTTCGTGTAATTCACAAAGAAGGCGATCGCAGCATATCGCAGTGTTGTGAATTTGTCGCGGGTCATTCACTTGGAGAATATTCGGCTCTTGCTGCATCAAAGGTGTTTAGCCTTCACGATACTGCTCGGCTTTTACGCGTTCGGGGCGACGCAATGCAGACGGCGGTACCTGCCGGTGAAGGCGGCATGGCCGCTTTGTTAGGCGCGACGCTAGACCAAGCGCGTGAAATAGCAAAGGATGCGGCTCAAGGAATGGTTTGTGCGCCAGCAAATGATAATGCTCCTGGGCAGATTGTTTTATCTGGAGAAATGGGCGCGATAGATAGAGCCATTGAAATAGCAGGTGAACGTGGAATTAGAAAATGCATAAAACTTCCGGTAAGTGCGCCGTTTCATTGTAGGTTAATGCAACCCGCGGCAATGGTAATGGAAAATGAGTTATCCGAAAGACATCTTTTACGGCCACTTGTCCCAGTCGTTGCAAACGTGACCGCAAACACTGTAGAGGATCCGGATACTATCCGGCGGTTACTGATTGAACAGGTGACATACATGGTTCGTTGGCGGGAAAGCATTATTACCATGCGTGATGCTGGTGTTGATACGATAGTAGAGATTGGACCTGGAAAGGTGCTGTCTGGACTTATAAAACGTATAGATAGGGATATAACGACTATGAATATTGAAAATCCAGACGATGTCGAAACTCTTCTGAAGACTATGTAAGGTGTAAATTAACCCATGTTTAACCTCAAAAATAAGAGAGCACTAGTTACAGGGGCATCAGGTGGAATTGGAGGAGAGATTGCCCGCGCTTTGCACGCGCAAGGAGTGTTGGTCGCTTTAGCAGGGCGCAACAGGGGAGTTCTTGAAAATATAAAAACAGAATTAGGCAAAAATACCGAAGTTTTTGTGGGGGACTTTAGTCGAGCCGATACCGTTGAAACAATTCTGGAAAAAGTGAACGAGTTGATAGGCGGTATTGATATCCTGGTAAATAATGCTGGCGTTACCCGCGACAACCTAGCAGTAAGGATTAAAGACGAGGACTGGCAGACGGTAATTGATATTAATCTTACTACGGCGTTTCGACTTTCCCGGTCATTTCTGCGTGGGATGATGAAATCACGGTGGGGTCGTATTATTAATATTACGTCAATAGTGGGCGCAACCGGAAATGCCGGCCAAGCTAATTATGCGGCCTCGAAAGCTGGTATTGTCGGCATGTCTAAAGCATTAGCGGCGGAGTTAGCCGGCAGAGGCATAACGGTAAATTGTATTGCACCAGGATTTATCGACACCGCAATGACCAAATTATTGAATGATGAACAGAAAAAAAAGATGCTCGATTCGATACCGATTGGCCGGCTAGGAACGCCCGAAGATGTAGCCGCTTGCGCAGTATTTCTGGCTTCTGAGGAGGCAGCTTATATTACCGGTCAAACCTTGCATGTGAATGGTGGAATGGCCATGATATAGACGGCTTGGAGAGAAGACATTTTACTAGTGATTCACGTAGACGCTATAATTAGGTCGGACTCGTGTACGCAGACAATCGAAACCAAAGATCGGCCAGCCGTGAACTCGGACGCCGGCATATTCCAGGGAAAATATTAATGAGCAATACCGCAGACCGCGTTAAGAAAATTGTAGTTGAATATCTCGGTGTAGATGACGGCAAGGTGACAGAAAATGCCAGCTTTATTGATGATCTTGGAGCGGATAGCCTCGATACAGTTGAATTGGTAATGGCATTTGAAGAAGAATTTGGCTGTGAAATTCCCGACGATGCTGCCGAAAAAATATTAACGGTAAAGGACGCAATCACATTTATCGAAGAAAACGAGGCCTGATCACGTGATGAGGGTCTAGTGCTTCTGCAATTGAAGATCTAGACAACTTCGAGATGTGAAAGGGAAGTTATGAAATTGAGACGTGTCGTTGTAACTGGTGTTGGTGCAGTTACCCCTTTGGGGGTTGGTGTCGACCAGATATGGGGACGCATACTTAACTCAGAATCTGGCGCGGGACCCATCCAAAACTTCGAGGTAGAAGATTTATCGGTCAAGATCGCATGCCAAGTTCCCATTGGAGAGAAAGAGACCAGCGCTTTTGATCCGAACAAATATGTGTCTCCGAAAGATCAGCGTCAAATGGATGACTTTATAATATTTGCAATAGGTGCCGCGGCAGAGGCGATAAGTGACTCAGGGTGGAAAGCCGCAGGAGATGGGGACGCCGAAAGAACTGGAGTAATGATCGGTTCAGGTATAGGTGGGTTAGGAACTATTGCGGACGCGGCAATGTTGCTTAAAGAGAAGGGGCCGAGGCGCATTTCGCCCTTCTTTATACCCTCTAGTCTCATAAATCTTGCATCTGGTCAGGTCTCAATAAAGCATGGGTTCAGAGGGCCTAACCATGCCCCTGTGACAGCTTGCTCTACTGGTGCACATGCGATTGGGGATGCGTCTAGGCTAATTAGCTTTGGCGATGCAGACGTTATGATAGCTGGAGGGGCAGAAGCCGCCATTTGCCGGTTGGGAATTGCCGGCTTTGCGGCAGCGCGAGCTTTGTCCTCAAACTTCAATGATGAACCAATACGTGCTTCTCGACCATGGGATAAAGACCGCGATGGCTTTGTAATGGGAGAAGGCGCGGGTGTGGTGGTGCTTGAAGAATTTGAACATGCTAAAAGCCGGGGTGCCAAAATCTATGCTGAAGTAGCGGGGTACGGCCTCTCTGGTGACGCATACCACATCACGTCGCCGCCAGAAGACGGAAATGGCGGGTATCGGTCAATGCAAGCCGCTCTCCGCAATGCAAAAATGAACATAGAGAATATAGATTATATAAACGCACACGGCACTTCCACGCCGGTGGGCGATGAAATTGAGCTTGGGGCCGTTAAGCGTTTGTTTGGGGATCACGCTTATAAACTTTCTATGTCTTCAACCAAATCGGCTATAGGTCACCTGTTGGGAGCTGCCGGAGCAGTGGAAGCAATCTTCTGTCTAAAGGCGATAGAAAACAACACGGTGCCGCCAACTTTAAACCTAGATGACCCGTCAGAGGGCTGTGATATTGATCTCGTACCAAAAAGAGCAAAACAACGAAAGATTTCTGCTGCTCTTTCTAATTCTTTTGGGTTTGGAGGCACTAACGCGTCAATTATATTTAAAGAGGTGTCCTAACCCGTCATGGGGAGGATGGTCGGGCGCACTTTCGCCTTAGCACTTTTGTTTTTGGGTATTCTCGCTTGCATTGGTGTCTACCTTGTATGGAGTGAATATACCTCTTCTGGGCCGTTGCAGAGAAAGGTGCGAGTGATTATTCCAAAGGGTGCCGGTGTTAAAGAAATTGGCACATTGCTCGTTAGAGCCGGAGTAATCGAAAACGTTTTTGTTTTCACTCTTGGCGTAAAGTATACAAAAATTGGACGTCGCATGCGTGCTGGTGAGTTTGAGTTTCTGCCTGGCGTAAGCATGAAAACGGTTGGAAAACATCTGGTTGATGGCCAGATGGTCAAAAGGCGTCTAACTGTGCCCGAAGGCCTAATCACGGCTGAGGTATTACAATTAGTTGTTTCGACAGACGGATTGCAGGGCACCGTGCCAACAAACTCAGATGAAGGAATTTATCTGCCGGAGACGTATTTCTTTAGTTATGGGGACACGCGTTTATCGATTTTAAAAAGAATGGAGAAAGCAATGCGAGAGGCTCTTTCCAAAGTATGGTCCACGAAGTCAAAAAAGATCAATATAGCGACCGTAAAAGATGCGTTGATACTTGCGTCTATCATAGAAAAAGAAACCGGTGATTCGGGGGAGCGGCACTTGGTGTCAAGTGTGTTCCATAATCGTCTGCGGTTGGGTTTGCGGCTTCAATCAGACCCGAGTGTCTATTACGCACTGACACGTGGAAAAACACGACTGAAAAGGCCGCTGACCAGAAAAGACCTTCTAGTCGAATCTGAATATAATACGTATCGTATAAAAGGTTTACCACTAGGCCCAATATCAAACCCAGGAAAAGCAGCTTTGCGCGCTGCCGTTAATCCAGTCAAGTCTGATTATCTATACTTCGTTGCAAATGGCCGTGGCGGTCATTTTTTTTCAAAATCTCTAAAACAACATAATCGTAACGTTGCTATATTTCGCAGCTTAAAACAAAAAAGTTCTCGATGAGGAGTGTCCTTGACGACACGCTGGACCAAAAATGATAAAATTAACCAACCAATAAGCTCCGTGGTAAACGATTAGTCTATGTGCCATTCAACTAGCAAAAAACTACTTGGGGAAAACTGTGACAGTTAACAGCATGACGGGTTTTGCTCGGATAGAAGGCGTGAAAAACGATTATCGGTGGGTATGGGAGGCAAAGAGTGTAAATTCTAAGGGCTTTGATATCCGGTTTCGTTTGCCAAGAGGGTTTGATGAGGTTGAGACAGTTCTCCGGCGTGCCGCGGCAAAAACAATTTCTCGTGGAAATTTGTTTGTTTTCTTAAACCTACAAAGACCACAAACGGCCCCAACCCTAAATATAAACCGCCACTTTCTAGAGCAGCTAATTTGCCTAGCCGAAGAATACCGCGGCGCGAAAAAGGCGATCAATATTGAACAGCTATTGATGAAAAGCGGTGTTATTGAATTTGCGGAAGATAATGACGATAAGGAAATTCCCGTTACCTGCCAAAGCGCCATTCTTGAGAGCTTTAATGAACTAATGCAAGGTATTGCCTCCGTGAGACTGCAAGAAGGAGAGGAATTAACGAAAATAACGATCGACCATATTCGCGAAATTTCTTCACTAATTGAAGAAGCGGCGAAAATAGGTCGGAATCTATCGACACAATATGGTGATAGGTTGAGAGAGAACATTAAAGAAATTTTGGATGACAATAACCGGGTTCCGGAGGAACGATTAGCGCAAGAAATTGCTCTTATAGTGGCAAAAGGAGACATCCGCGAAGAAATTGATCGAATGGCTGCACATGTAAAGAGTGCTAATAGATTACTTTCAAACAATGGCCCAATCGGACGGCAACTCGATTTTTTATGTCAGGAGTTTAATAGAGAAGCAAATACACTGTGCTCTAAATCGAATGATATTGACCTCACCAAGGTGGGCCTATCGCTTAAATTGACCATAGAACAGTTAAGAGAACAGACACAAAATATTGAGTAGGATTTTAAATGCCAAATGGCTATTACGACATAGAGCGTCGTGGCTTGATGTTGGTACTCTCGTCGCCATCTGGGGCCGGGAAGACAACAATTGCACGCTTGTTACTCGAACGAGAATCAAATGTCTCCCTCTCTGTTTCGGTTACTACGCGCCCTAAAAGACCACGTGAGGTTGATGGTGAAGACTACTTTTTCGTCGATCTAACAGAATTCAACTTAATGTTGAATCGGAGAGAATTTTTGGAACATGCCAAGGTATTTGACCATTACTACGGTACTCCTCGAAAACCTATCGAAGATGCTCTTTCCGTGGGTCAGGATATCCTATTTGATATAGTTTGGCAGGGTGAACAGCAGTTAAAGCAGTCTGCCAGAGACGATCTCGCTAGCGTATTTATTTTGCCACCGTCAACCGAAGAGCTAGGTCGTAGACTAAAACGACGAGCCCAAGACCCTAGTCACGTTTTGGTCGCTCGGATGGAAAAGGCCCCCGATGAAATCAGTCATTGGCCCGAATATGATTATATAATTATCAACAACCATATTGACGAGACAGTCTCACAAGTTCAATCCATTCTCGTGGCGGAACGACTGAAGAGGGAACGTCAGACAGGCTTAACAGAATTTGCTAAACGCCTTAGGGAGGGGCGTTAACTCTCACTTTTCTGGCGAGCTAATATTCTAGCTAGGGCACAGAACTGTCTTATTGATACAGTTTCAGCGCGCGCCGTTGGCGGTATCTCAGCAGCTAAAAGGGCTTCTTCCGGGTTGGAAAATATACTTTTCAAACTTGACCTCATCATTTTTCGGCGCTGCGAGAAAGCCGTGTAAACCACCGCCTCTAGAATGGCTGGCTCGGCGTCATGAAGCATATTCGGTCGCGGTATTAGCTCCACCAGGGTTGAATAAACTTTTGGCGGGGGGACGAATACAGTCGGGGGTAGGGTAAAAAGCGCGCGGGTTTCGCATCGCCATTGTGCCGCTACTGATAAACGCCCATACGATTTTGATCCCGGAAGCGCGGTCAGCCGATCGGCAACCTCTTTCTGAAACATTAGAATAAAACCGTCGAACAGCTCAATATTTTTAAGCCAAACAAGGAGTAGCCGGGTCGATATATTGTACGGTAGATTGGCTATTACTCGAAGCGGTCCATGCTTTTCTGTCAACAATTTGAGGTCAAGGTTTAGAGCATTCGCATTGAGGATGATTAACCTTTCGCCAACAATATCCTTTATTTCTTTTAATGCTGAAATGCAGCGCGTGTCGTGTTCCACCGCTACCACGGTACTTGCACCTGCTTTAAGCAGTGAGCGGGTTAACCCGCCAGGGCCTGGACCAATTTCTAATATTGTTTTTGTACTTATTGGTCCAGCAACCGATGCAATCCGTTCAGTTATGTTAAGATCCAAAATGAAATTTTGGCCAAGTGATTCTCGTGCCGAAAGCCGTTGAGCCTTGATCACCTCACGCAATGGAGGTAGGTGGGAAAGTTCGCGGTTTTCAGTCACCCGCCCTGCAATCTGCGAATTTGGCCCGGTGCTGGAAAATTTTCTCAGCCATTTTAATTGCTGACACCAGACTCGCTGGTTTTGCCTTTGCTGTTCCCGCGATGTTATAGGCGGTGCCATGGTCCGGTGATGTACGCACAAATGGTAATCCTCCGGTAATGTTTACACCATCGTCAAAATCGAGAGTTTTCATAGGGATTAGCGCCTGGTCATGATACATGCAGACAGCGACGTCATATTTTTTTCGCGCCGTTTCGTGAAACATTGTATCGGCTGCCAGTGGACCGTCGATCGTGCAACTAGGCGTTGTTGCTTCTAAAATGGCGGGGGCTATTGTTTCGATTTCTTCTCGCCCCATATGGCCACCCTCACCAGCATGTGGGTTCAAACCTGAAACTGCAATACGTGGATTAGCAATACCAAAATCCTTTTTTAGAGTATCAACAGTGAGTTTAAGGGTGCGAACGATTTCGCTACGGGTAAGGGCTGCTATTGCGTCCTTCAGCGACACATGAATTGTCACAGGCACGACCATTAAATGAGGACCGGCCAAAAGCATTATGGGTGGGCGTTGTAAACCCGCCCGAAGCCCCAGGTATTCGGTGTGTCCTGGACTTGGAAAGCCCGCTTGATATAAAAGGCGTTTTTGTATGGGATTCGTTACCATTGCGGAAGCGGTACCCTCTATTGTGGCGTCGACTGCCCTGTCGATTGACTCCACTACCATTTCGCTGTCGGCGTCGCTGCCGTCTCCGGGAAGAGACACTACAGGTTTACTCAGGGCCAACACCGGCAGTGCATTTTTATAAACAGATATTGCTTCAAGGGGCGATTTTATTTCCTCAATTGGACATCTAAGCCCCGTCTTTCGTGCTAATTGATCTAAGCGAGAGGGATCATCCAAAATATAGAAAGCTGGCAGTTCTATCTTATGTTTTATCCAGCTTATCAGCGAAATCTCACCGCCTATACCCGCAGGATCACCCATCGTTAATGCAATAGGCGCAACGTTGCTCATAATTTAGACGCGAATGTCGATAACCGCTGACAGTCTAATGTCACGCATATATCGACGTATCATTAATGTTAAACGGTCTCGTCGCAACCTATCAGCAATCAACTTACGTGACGGCAAATTTCGCTTTTTTTGTCCTCCTCCGCGCTCGCAAACCATTAGTACCAATATTCCATGCGGCATTTGTATGGGTTGGCTAAACTTTCCCAAAGGAAGTTTCTTGACGATCGATCTAATCCGAGGGTTAAGTTTATCCAACCTGAATTTCTCTAGCTTTGGACTTTTCGTAGAACCGATTCTCTCTGCAAAAACCTCAATTTCAGAACAACTTGTAATTTTTTTGTTTAGATTTCGGGCTAGGTCTATTTTGGCCTTAATTTCGGATTCTATTGATGATTTTCGTATTGGTAAAAATATTTGCCGTAAGCCTACAGTCATGGCTGTTCTGAGAGCTTCTTTTACCTTTCGGACGTCCTTTAACATTAGAATTCTATATCCACCGACAGTTTTTATTGGTGCGGTTATATCACCGACCTTTGTGCTAGTTATAGTCTTATGAGAAACCCTGCTGAGTTCTGTTTCGTGCACCCAACCAACCGTGCCACCAGCAGTGGCAGTAGCACTCTTTGAGAATTGTTGGGCAATAGCTGAGAAATTGGCACCTGCTCGTACCTGTTTGATTATGCGAAGAGCTGTTTCATAAACTCCTGCCTCTTCAGTTGGGTGATCGATAGACAGTAGGATTTCGTTTAAATAGTATTCTGTTTCCCCCTGTCTTGACCTAACTTTTTCAATAACTTCATCAATTTCGTCTTCTCCGACAGTAATACGCGGTTTGAGGCGCCTTCTTACTAGTTTCGACCAAGCGATGACGGCACGCAATCGTGATTCCAAGGTTTCTAAAGGTATATTTCTGGCCTCTAATATTTTATCGAGGCCGTATCTCGGAATGCGGTTTTGCTTCTCAATAGTATGTTTAGCACGTTCCATTTCTCGTTGGTTCACAGATATATTTTGGCGTCGAGTTTCTTGTAAACGTAATTTTTCATCTATCAAAGAACGCAAAACCTGCACCCGAATGCGCTTCCGTACTTTGGCGCGATCAGGAAGTCGAGTGGAAAACATTACAAACTTTATTCGCGCTTCAAGATCATATTCCGTTATTAGTTCGTCATTCACGATAGCCGCAATGCGCTGTACCGATTGCGCAGTGCTATGAGCGGATTTATCTGGATACGTTGCTAATAGCGAAACGATTACAGTCAATATAAAAGTTTTAAAGGGTTTCATTATTGATCTATCAATCATTTCTGAGGATTGTATCGTTGAGCCTCGTATGTTTTCAACGTCCGCGTCTCAATCTAGAAGGCATCATACCGGATGACGTCTTGACCTCTCCTAAAGTTTTTAAAACCAACCGAAGAAAAAGAGTGTCCGAGGGGTGGATGTCTTTGTTTCGAGTAAAGTCTCGACGATAATCAGTTTGTAGTTCAAGACAGTCGTTTTTATATACGATAAACGCTCCATGACTCAACGATGAGTCCTTGGCAAGGTTGCGACGGGTGTTGATTCCAATTTTCCAACTTGAGGTCACTTGTGAAGTAAACTGCAGCGCAATCTCTTCTCGATCCTCAAATTTGTCGTCTGGGTCAACAACATCATCCCAATCCTTTCGCTGCACCTGAAGGTGGTCGATCTCGATCTTAAACTTTGGTGTTCCCAGCGTGGTTTGCAATTCACTCCTTCGTAAGCCCAGGTTCTCTTTATCAAGCCTGAAACGATAAATTGCATTTACAAAACCTGAAGGCTCGACGTTTATACGCCCAACTATGTCAGAAAAGTGGTCCTGCAAACCTGTATCCCTGCCAAAATCATCATTTTTCTCGATGCGATAACTTTGTCCAACGAAGATGTTACTGAAATTATCGCCGCGGTCAAAAATGCCACTCTTTAAACCGTAGGCCACTCTGGAACCGCCTTCGACCCGATCTACCCCTCCAAAGCGGTTTTCCGAAAAAAGATTGGTGTCATCAAATTCGAAGCTCAAACTGTCTTCGTTTGGTATACGGTCAGTATTCTTTCCATTCGGAGCTACAATAACCGCGGCGACAGGTTCAATTGTTTGAAAGAAGTTATCATGCTGACGGGCCATTGGCAGGCGCCAGTCAAGTCCTAATTGCGGAAACACCCGAGGGCTGAATCCCGAAATTGTATTATCAGGCGCGTCTGCCTCTGATACGTCGTTAACCCAGTATGCATCTGTTTGCAATGACGCGAAAAAACGATAGATTTCCCCGTTATCGCTGGCGTAAGGTAACTCCCATTTCGTTTTTATAGACGCTCGGCGGGTGTGTGCGCCATCTGTACGCGTTAACGCTACAGTATTTGCATCAACCTTCCATACTCCACCATACAGCCCTGGATTTCCATGATGGTTGTATTCTAGAAGGGGAAAAATTATCGGTGTATCGCCGGCAACGTCACCTGAGCGTAACCCTCTAAAATAATAAGCATTCGCAGATGCGTACGATTTATCGAAAAAACCCTCGGCGTATATTCGGTTTTCTAGAGTATCGAGGTCAGCGAAATTATAGCGTCGGAGATATAGGTCATCACTAACCCAATTTAGTTTCCCGCCGCCCCGCCATACACTGTTAAACTCGTGCGTTAGTTGACCTTCTACATGACCCCGAACTTTATTACCTCTGGCACCTGTTCCGCTTGGTTCAGCAAGACTTCCCTGCAGGACATAGTTGCTTCGGTCCAACCGGTGCCTGAATTCTCCTGAAGCTACGGCACCTTGTTTAGACATTAAGATTGGGGTGAAAGTCGCGTCCATATTGGGTGCTAGATCGAAGTAATATGGTACTTTTATAATTGATCCTAGGTCGCTATCAATTCCGTATGTCGGAATCAAGAAACCCGAACGCCTATCGACCCCAGGTCCAGGGTGTGAGAGAAATGGTGTATATATTGTTGGAATACCAAAAAATTCGATAAAGGCGTCTCGATAGTTTACATTTTGGGATTCTTTATCATGGACAACTTGGTACGCCTTTAACTGCCAGGTTGGTGCCGAACTCGGATCTTCCTCACATAGTTGACACGGAGAATAAACCGCTTTTCGGTATATTGTCTTTTTTTGGTTTAAGCGTCGTGCACTTGTGGCGGCTATTAGCGCGCCATCCGCGAGACGGCCGCGCATGTTTTTTATTAAGCCGTTGCGCAGATTTCCTGTTAGTTCAGCGTGATCTGCAAACACCACTTGGCCGTCAGGTTCCACCAGGGTCACATTTCCCGACGCTGTTACAATATCGTCCCGCCTGTTATAAGTGACAACATCAGCGAGCAAAGTGCGAAGTCCTTGGGAAAATTCTACGTTACCCGACGCTATAACCAGGCCGTGTTTTTGCTCCTGCCGCAGTTGATCCGCCTTAAAAAGAACGGGGTTTTGTTCGGATACCTGGTTAGCCAATTGAGCGACAGAGTTCGATACAAATATTATCAAAACCCACAAAATTGCAGTTGTGATTAGGCTGATACGCGCAGTCACATTAGCCATCCTCTAAGTGCAAAAGTGCAGCAATTCCCATAAATAATGTAACGATCGCGGGGCTCCAGGCCGACATAACAACAGGGATTTTTGAAGAGAGACCAAGTGCATAAACGACATCCGAAAGAAAGTAGAGCAGAAAACCCGCGCCGACGCCTGAAACCATAATAATTACGGTGCCACCCTTCCGGATAGGTCGGAACGAGAACGTTGCGGCAAGGATCACAACCGCTGCCAGCATCAGGGGTAGCGCAATATGAGTATGCAAGTGCAGGCGATGCCTAACGCCGGAAAAACCAGTGTTCTCGAGTACCTTTATAAAACCTGGCAATGCCCAGAAAGATATAGTTTCCGGTGGGGCAAAACTGTCATTAATGTTATCGCGAGTAAGATCAGTTTTAATTCGCCGTTGTTTGTATTGTTTAGGTGCATGGCCAGGCGCTGAAACAACCGCGTTATCGATCCGCCAAAAACCTTCCTCAAGGGTAGCCGTGTGGGAATCTATCCGTCCTACAAAACGGTCTCCACCTTTCATCAAAAATACCGTTACGTGGTCAAGACGCATTTTTCTTTGGGATATATTGCGCGCGTGAAGAATATAGTTTCCGTCATCAGTAGCCTGACGGAACCAAAGACCTCTATTAGCCAGTGCTGATAGACTAGATTGACCTCGGATATACTTCGCCTCCATGATTTCGTATTTTAGTAGCATTGCTGACGAAAATGGATTGAATATCGCAATGTTGAATAAGCCAATAAGTATTGCGATACCAATTGGGGGCACGAGAAACTGCCAAATTGACACCCCAGCGGCACGAGCGACCACGTATTCGTGATTTCGGTTGAGGCGCCAGAACGCAAGCATGGCCCCTAGAAGGGCTGCGAACGGTATTACCTTTTCGGCCATAGTGGGGAGTTTTAGTAGCGCCATGGTGATGGCGTATTGTAGTACTGGGTTTTCGGTGCGTGTTGACACTCGGCGGAATAGTTCGAGAGTATCTACAATGGTAATTACCGCAACGAGACCAAAAGCAAATACGACAAAGGAACCGAGGAATTGGCGCCCGATATATAGAGAAAGGGTGCGAGATAACCTCATTCAATACTAATCCCTGTCTTACCGTGCCGGTTTTGTCTTCCACGTTTTTCTGTAAGTAAAATGACAGAAAAGAAGATTGCGAAGATGATAGGTATTAAATATATCATGGCCTCTATTTGGTGAAATTTTTCTCCGAGGCTTTTTAGGCCAAGAACGCTTATTTGCAGAATTATGACCCCTCCTGCTGCAGTTAAAATTCTGATATATTGGGCCCGTCTGTATATGTGACCTGTAAGCATAAGAGCTAATGCCATTACGGTGAACGCAAAGTAAAGGATCGGAGACGCGACGCGGAACATGCCCTCCATTCGGAGTTTTCTATAGTCTTTTCGCGAGGTAAACCCCGCCTGTTCTTTCGGAAAAAATAGTTCGTGCAGGAATCTCTCCCTAGGCTCCCTCCACACATTTATATTTGTTTTGTTTATATCCTGAAGGTCGAATGTATACTTTTCAAAGTATAGTAGGGACAAACGCCCGTCTCCAGAGGAGAGCTCCTGCCGATTTCCGTTGATCATCAAAACTCGGGGGCCGCGATCCCCAGTGATAATTGCCCCTTTTTCTGCCATTATTGTAATTGGTTTATCTGGCTTCCGTTCGTCATGAACAATTATGCCCGAGAGTTCCCCCGCTTTAGTGCGTTCTCGAACGAACACAGTAATACCCTCAATAATGGGATTGAATACCCCTTCTTGTAGGAATACGGATACCAAGTCGGTGCGATATTCCCGCTGTAGGTCTTTAAATGCCCTAAACGATGACGGCATGAGGTACAGAGTATTGAGGTAGCCAAAACCCATTAATAGAACTGCTAAAATTAAGGCTGGTCGGCCAATTTTAATCGGGCTAAGGCCACTAGCACTCAAAACTATGATTTCTCTATCGTTCAACATTCGATTATACGTGAAAACGATTGCGATAAATATCGCGATGGGGCCTATTAGTGACAAAAAAGTCGGCAGTAGAAGCAGCGTAAAAGATAGAAATGATGTGACTGATAAGCCTCGATTTACGATCATTTCAACAAACCGCAAAGATTGGGTGAGCCAGACCACACAGGTTAGGCTTGTTGCAACGATTATTGTCCACCAGACAAGTTGTCGGAAAATGTAATTATTCACACGGCTCATAAGGCCACTATATGACTTTGTTCTATAACTGTCACAATCGAATTTGTGAATAAATTCAACCCGTTAAATAACATAAGCCAATTTTTCCTACGCAGCGAAATCAAACTAATTTTGTGTTGTAAATTTTTTTATTTCTTATTGCCGCAGCTTCTTACTTTTCGATCTTCGAAATTGGGTTCCGTCCTGCAAACAGGGTGCAGTGCCCTTCTTGGCTGCACACCGTTCCGGCAAAGCCAGATTGTTTTTATTAAATTATCATACGCTATATGCAAACTTTACTTAAGCACGCGAAAATGCTTGGTACTTTTCTACGCTGATTTTCAGGTTTGGCGTTTGGCAAATAATGATATTTGGAGCTAAAATATGAAAATAAGTTTTTCAAACCATTCTATGCCATCCGGTGGGTCGATTGTTGTCGGGGTCCTAGCTAAAGGTCAACTTTTAGCGACCGCCAAAGGAATCGATAGGGTCATGGATGGCGCAATTCGCCGCGCAATCGGTGCGAGCCGTTTTACGGGTAAAAAAGGCCAAGCGCTCACCCTGATGTCACCCTTCGGGATAGCAGCTGATAGAGTGGTATTAATAGGGGTTGGAGAGAGCAACAAGTTCGACGAACTGGGCGCGCAAGCCTTTGGTGGCCGCGCCTGGAAAGAAGTTAGTGAGTCAGGTGATAAAAAAGCGTTAATCGCGATCGATAATGTCAGTGGATCGAAGCTAAAGCCTTCAGAAATTTCGGCAAGTGCTGCTTACGGGGTGCTACTCAGTTCCTACCGATTTGATAAATATCGTACTCGGGAGAAAGACGAGGCCAAGCCTAGCATTCGTATGATCAAATTTGCGTCTAGGAACCCTGCTGAGGCTCGCGAAATGTTTTCTGATAAACAGAGTGTTGCCGACGGCGTGTTTTTTGCTCGGGATCTAATTTCCGAACCGGCTAATGTCATTTACCCCATAGCATTGGCGCGCCAAGCTCGATCATTGACGAAAATCGGAGTCAAAGTAGAGGTGCTTGACGAAAAACAAATGGCAGAGTTGGGCATGGGTGCGCTGCTTGGTGTGGGTCAGGGGTCTGCAAATAAACCTCGACTTGTAATTATGCGCTGGCAAGGCGCGCCTCGTGCTAGAAACAAGGCGCCAATTGCGTTCGTGGGTAAGGGAGTTACGTTTGATACAGGCGGCATTTCTATAAAACCGGCCTCGGGGATGGAAGACATGAAATGGGACATGGCCGGTTCTGGTGTCGTTATAGGTTTGATGAAGGCACTCGCCGGCCGAAAAGCAAAGGTTAACGCGGTAGGTATATTGGGCTTAGTAGAAAATATGCCCTCCTCCAAAGCGCAACGTCCAGGTGACGTCGTTAAAACAATGTCTGGACAGACAGTAGAGGTTTTAAATACAGATGCTGAAGGGCGCTTGGTGCTGGCTGATGCTATGTGGTACTGCCAAAATAGATATAAGCCGCATACTTTAATTGATCTTGCAACCTTAACAGGTGCAATCATAGTAGCGTTGGGAAATGAAAACGCTGGCCTCTTTAGTAACGATGATCAGCTCTGCGCGCGTCTCAGCGCTGCGGGCGCTGCGGTAGGTGAAAATGTGTGGCGTATGCCTCTTGGTGCGGCATACGATAAATTAATTAACTCGGATATCGCCGATATGAAGAATATAGGGGGAAGGTGGGGTGGATCAATTACCGCGGCACAGTTTCTCCAACGGTTCATTAAGGATGGGGTTAAGTGGGCTCACCTAGATATAGCGGGAGTAACTTGGTCAAGTAAAAATACCCCAACGGTTCCGAAGGGTGGAACGGCCTTTGGTGTCAGATTATTAGATAGATTAATTTTAGAATGCTACGAAGAATAGATAGCAATAAACGTCGCAAATGACCGAAATTAGCTTCTACCATTTGTTAAATACGTCTGTAGAAAAAGCCATCCCTCAACTGGTCGAAAAACTACTGGAGAGTGGCTTGCGTGGTTTGATACGTACTGGATCTGAAGAAAGAGCCGAAGTTATCTCTAGTGTGTTGTGGACCTATGACGCTGCTTCTTTTATTCCCCACGGAACTAAACATGACGCCAACGCTATGGAACAGCCAATCTGGATTACGTCGGATGACGAAAATTCAAATCATGCTAAAATTATTTTATTAATCGATGGTGTGACGTGCGCCGATCTTAAATCCTATCTTCGGTGTTTAGACATATTTGACGGGAGAGACGTAAATGCTGTGCGCGAGGCCCGAATCCGCTGGCAGTCATACAATGATAGTGGACATGCAATAACGTATTGGCGGCAGACAGAAATGGGGGGATGGGAAAAGAAAGTTTAGTTCGTTTTTGACCAACTACAATTAACCGTCTATAAGGCCCGCCAAATTTTGGAATAGGAGTCCCTGCGCGCATGGCAATAGAACGAACCCTTTCGATTATTAAGCCAGATGCAACACGCCGCAATATTACCGGTGCAATTGTAGCGCGTCTCGAGGGAGCTGGCTTACGGGTTGTGGCCCAGCGACGGGTCCAATTATCACGTGGACAAGCAGAAAAGTTCTATTTTGTACACAAAGAACGAGCTTTCTTTGAAGATCTATGTACCTTTATGACCTCAGGCCCCGTCGTCGTGCAAGTTCTTGAAGGTGAGTCCGCTATTTCCAAGAACAGGGCTGTGATGGGTGCGACAAACCCAGCAAACGCTGACGCTGGAACAATTCGCAGCGAATTCGGAGAATCGATTGAAGCAAACTCCGTTCATGGATCGGATTCGGCCACTAATGCTAAAGAAGAAATAGCATTTTTCTTTAGCTCAATCGACGTTGTCGGTTAGGTTTTTGTGCGATTGGATTAAGAAGGGTGTGGTTAGTCGTTGTGTATTGTGGAGTTCCCTATAGCAGGGTAAGCGCCATCAGTCCGATAATTGCGATTACGGAAATAGTGCCAAAAAGCAACATTTTGGCAAAGCTTTCCCACCCCTTTTGATGGCGCGCAATTTCTTGGTCCATGTTCATAGTCATACTTTGGTGTGCTCCACGCTTCCTTAGTTTACACATAAAATTTGGATCGATTAACAACCGCTCACAGCTCGAACATAATCTTTTCAGCTTTGCTTGTCATCCGGGTTCATAATAACAACCTCTGGGTTAGTCGCATTCTCGACGAGTACACAGTTATTTACTATTTTGATTTTTCCGCTGGCAACCATCTGCAGCGCGAACGGATAGCATCTATGTTCGGCCACCAAAACGCGAGAAGCAAGTGTTTCTGCATTGTCGTTTGGGAGAACAGGTACAACCGCTTGTGCTATAATCGGTCCTTTATCCATCTCAGGACGGACAAAGTGCACAGTACATCCGGTAAATCGAACACCGTCATTAATCACACGTTGATGGGTGTTAAGTCCTTTATACGCAGGTAGCAGCGAAGGATGCATGTTAATAATTCGATTTTGCCAACGCGAGACAAATTCCTGAGTTAAAAGCCGCATGAACCCAGCAAGACATATTAATTCGACTTCTGCACCCACTAAGCTCTGATCCAATTCATTCTCAAACGCGCTGCGGTTAGAATAATCCCGATGGTTAATTAGTTTTGTGTTGATACCTACTTTGCCTGCCCACTTTAGTCCAAGGGCGTCGGGGTTGTTTGAAATAACGAGGTTGACCCGGGCGGGAAATTCGGGGGGTGATGCAGCATTCACCAGAGCCTGCATATTTGAACCACGACCAGAAATAAGTATAGCGGTCTTCATGTGTCCCAAGACAAGGGTAGGTCGCTAAATTCAACCCTTTTGTCTCCCTTTAATTTGACGATCTGACCGATGGTCCACACCTTTTCGCCCCGCTTTTCCATAAGTTCTTTGGCACTAGTGGCGTCATCTGGAGCTACAATCGCAACCATTCCAATCCCGCAATTAAAGGCCTTTGTCATTTCTTCGCTTGCTACGCCGCCCTCGGTAGCTAGCCATCTATAAATAGGAAGAGTATCCCAACTAGATGGGTCGAGGGCTGCGGCAGTTTCAGCTGGAAGAATTCGTGGGATATTATCAGACAATCCACCACCTGTTATGTGCGCAAACGCTTTCACAAGGCCGGCCCGATGAATATCCAAGCAGGCATTAACATAGATCCGCGTTGGGGTTAGAAGATATTGCCCCCAAGAGATGTTTTCTGGGAAGGGCACCTGATCTGGATACCGTATTTTTTTATTAGCGAGTATGTGCCGTACCAGCGAAAAACCGTTTGAATGAAGACCAGAGGATGCAAGGCCCAGAATAACATCACCTGGACCGATGCCACTTTGTGGAAGTAAACTACCACGTTCAACCGCTCCAACTGCAAATCCTGCCAGGTCATAGGTTTCTCCCCCGTACATCCCCGGCATCTCCGCAGTCTCGCCCCCAATTAAGGCACACCTCGCTTGTTTACAACCAGAAGAAATTCCACTGATAACGTCAGACGTTATGGTGTTGTTTAACCGCCCTGTCGCAAAATAGTCTAAAAAGAAAAGCGGTTCGGCGCCCTGAACAATCAAATCGTTTACGCACATTGCAACCAGATCAATTCCGATGGTACTGTGTGCTCCCATTTCCATTGCTATGTTAAGCTTAGTGCCCACCCCGTCTGTTGCCGCAACTAACATCGGGTCAATGTACCCGGCTGCTTTGAGGTCAAATAAACCACCAAATCCACCGAGAGAGCCAATCGCACCAGGGGTTTTTGTCGCACGGGCCAAAGGTTTAATGTACTCGACGAGCTCTGAGGCGGCATCTATATCGACGCCTGAATCTTTGTACGTTGGACCGGTAATAACTACATTGCCTAGCAATAAAATGTTATAATATGTGTATGAAGAGGCGAGTCACACCTTTCAAACGCAGCCTACCAGTATTTTGTACAAATATGAACGCTGTTGCGCGAATCTATATTGTAATTTTTTTGATTGTTCTTTACTGCTCAAACATAAATGTGAGCCCCGCTTCCGGCACGCAGCATCCCGACGTTTATCTAATAACCGATGTAACAGTGGATATTACGGCGGCGACCGCCGCTGATGCGCGTCGGCAAGCTATAGAGTTAGGGCATCGCAAAGCTTCCGACCGACTGATTAAACGCCTAGTGCCGATCGGACAGCGCAACTTGGTTCCCGAAATTGACCGATCGGAACTTGATCTTTTAATACAAAGTTATAGCGTAGATGAGGAAAGGCGATCGGCTATTCGCTATATTGGAACGCTACGGTTCCAATTTAGACAGTCAGAAGTCCGCCGTTTTCTCCGTATTTTAGGTGTTGGGTTTGCCGAAACCCTGTCTAAGCCGTTTCTAATCATTCCAGTTTTCGAGACAGCCGGAGTAAAGCTTCTTTGGGATAACCCGAATCCTTGGATATCTGCTTGGAGGGGCCTCCCCATTTCCGACGGTTTAGTGCCATTACGTGTACCGAATGGTAATCTTCTTGACATCAGGGACTTGAGCGCAAACCAGGCGATATCTGGAAACTTAAAGCAGCTAAAGCTTGTCGCAAATAGGTACGGATCAGATGAAATTATTGTTGCAAATGCGTCGTTAAATATAGACCTTTCTTCCGGTGCTAGATCAATTAGTACTATTATCAGGTATTTTGGTGGCATAACTACGCGAGCCCCGAGTGAATTTATTTTTTCATTGAGAGATAATGAAAACATCGGTGGTGCTACCAACCGCGTGGCTCAAAGTCTTGCGGAAAAAATTGAGGAGGACTGGAAACAAAAAAATTTAATACGCTTCAATAAACTCAGTGAACTTACGACAAATGTATCTTTCCAAGACCTAACTGACTGGGTAAATATTAGAACCCGATTGCGTCATATCGCCTTGCTGAAGGCCGCACGCGTAACTTCTATTTCACGTCGTCATATTTTTTTAAATATAGTTTTTTATGGCGATTCTGATCAACTTTGTATTGCACTCGCCCAGCAAGATTTATATCTAAAAAAGGAAAAGAATCGTTGGTTACTGAGGGACTTACGTAAGAATAAAGTTTCAAAGAGGCAATAAAAGAAAAGAGTAGGATTGTCTGGCGTGAATTTACCTAATTTAATCACGGTTGGGCGCCTTTTGTGCGTTCCAATTGAGGTTTATTTATTAATCGAGGCCGCCTATATGGCGGCATTTGTTCTTTTTATCCTGATGGTGTTTTCTGACGGGCTGGATGGTTATCTTGCAAAACGGAACGGTCAGGTAACCGAACTGGGTGCGATGCTTGACCCACTGGCTGACAAGGCTTTGCTTGTCAGTGTTTTTATTACACTTGGCTTGCAGCAAGATTTACCCATCTGGCTTGTCGTTTTCGTTGTTTTTCGAGATTTATTTATTTTGGGTGGCGTCATTGTACTATTTTTGTTGCAGGTCAAAGTACGTATGCACCCATTATTAGTGAGTAAAGTAAACACTGGAGTTCAAATGATGCTCGTTGTTTTAATTCTCGCCGAGTTGTCGCTAAAAATCGATTTTGATTTTCTTGCTACTTTGATGATCTATCTTACAGCAGTAACAACGGCAATTTCGGGCGCCGCTTACATGGTTTCCTGGGCTCGCCGTATGACAAGCAACACGAAGTCGGGCGAGTTTGAGAGTTGATGATTGCAAAACAAACACAACTTGCTCTAGATCTTAGATACCGGACCGCGGTGGGTAGGGAGGATTTTCTTGTTTCCCCGTCTAACGCAGAAGCTGTCGCTTGGATCGATAGATGGCCAGACTGGCCTAGTCCAACAGTTGTTCTGGTGGGTCCGCCAGGATGCGGGAAAACACACCTCGGCCAGGTATGGAGACAGGCCGCAAACGCTATCGAGTATGAGGGGCAACAGACAGTTTTAGAAACGAATTCTGGATTAAGAGTGTTTGTAGACAATACAGAAAACTCCAATCGTGATCAGGAGATTCTCCACCTTTTCAATAATGTTGTGTCAGCGGGTGGGTATTTACTTTTTGCCGTTACTACACCCCCGGTACGCTGGGATAATCGGTTGCCTGATCTAACATCACGGCTTTCTGCGGCGCCGAACATAAGAATACACTCGCCAGATGAAAAATTGGTCGCCGCCGTCATGGTCAAGATGTTCGCCGATCAAAAGTTAAGTGTCAGTACAGAAGTTCTTGATTATTTACTCAACCGCATGGAACGTTCATTTGAAACCGCGCGGAAATTAGTTGCATTACTCAATAATGCGTCTTTAGAGAATAGGCGGGGAATAACAATTCCACTAGCGCGACAAGTATTAGAAGAAATGACGGGAAAGTTATAAAGCCAGAACAATGTTGTGTTCAATTGCAGAATTTCTCTAGTGCAAGCACTAAAATATATTATTCCGTTTCGATAATTCTCAGTTGTGTACCGGCTGCCGTTAAAGCGATTTCGCCACGTTTTAGCCTTAATGCATCTCTCCCGTAGACGTCAAACCGCCAGCCGACTAAGGCAGGAATATCAGCGTGATCATTACTGGCTAGTTTCTCAATATCACGAGATGAAGCTATTAGTTTCTGGGCGACTTTGTGTGTGTCACACTTGTACTTTAACAAAACCTTCAACAGGTCTATGGAGGGACCGAGGTGGGCTTTGATGATATTTTCCTTGGGTGGTTTGGGATATTGTTTGCCGTCGTGTCGCCGAACAGCGTCCAGAATTTGCAGAAGCGCTCTCCCTTTTTCACTATTTATTCGGTCTCGTTTTATTGCACGAAGGCGAAAAATCTCGTCAATAGAACGAGGGACGTGCATGGCGATTTCAATAAGCGAGTCGTCTTTCAAGACCCTATTTCTGGGTACGTCTAGTTTTTGCGCGGTTTTTTCACGCCATTCCGCGATAGCTTGAAGATTTTCTATAAACGCCGGCTTTTTATTGCGTATCTTGAGGCGCTTCCATGCATCTTCTGGCATCACTACGTATGTTTCGGTGTTCGACAAAATACCCATTTCTTCAGATAACCACTCAGTCCGACCGTTGTCCTCTAACTTCCGAGAAAGGTATGCGTAGACCTCTCGGAGGTGGGTGACGTCCCCAAGCGCATATTCAATCTGCTTATTATTGAGAGGCCGTTTTGTCCAATCAGTAAAACGCATTGATTTGTCTATTGAGACCTTAGCGATATCGGAGACTAGTCGTTCATAGCCTACGGCATCACCATATCCACACACCATAGCGGCAATTTGAGTATCAAAAATGGGGCGTGGCACTTCGCCCGAGAGGTGCACAAATATCTCGATGTCCTGTCGAGCGGCGTGAAAAACTTTCAGTACATCTTTATTAGCGAATAGCTGAAATAGCGGACTCAGGTCAATACCATGAGAGAGGGCGTCTATAACTTTAGCTTCTCCTGGTGTGCCTATTTGGACCAGGCAAAGGTGTGGCCAGTAGGTTTTCTCTCTGATGAATTCAGTGTCGACAGTTATATATTGAAAGTTAGCCGCTCGCGTGCAAAATTCTGCGAGTTCCTCGGTACCTGCTATGATTGACATGTGTATGGTCATACACGGTATTCCGCATAACTTGAAGCGTAGCCGCGTTGGATATACAAACCGCTGCAGTTACCCTGCGAGGGGCAAGCTGTTTTATTTCTCAAAACCCAAATGAAGGGCTTAACATGCATGTTTACCGAACCCATAATTGCGGTGAATTACGCGCGGAACACTCTGGTTCGGAGGCACGATTATCAGGTTGGGTGCACCGTAAACGCGATCACGGTAATTTATTATTTGTAGATTTGCGTGATCATTTTGGTGTGACACAGTGTGTTATAGAAACTGATTCAGGAATATTTAACGAAGTGGAAGCGCTGCGGCTCGAGACAGTGGTCTGCTTTACTGGACGAATTGATAATCGTGGTGTTGACACGAAAAATTCCGACCTTCCTACTGGCGAGGTGGAATTGCGCATCGCCACTTGCGAAATTCTCGGCCTTACTGATCCGCTTCCACTTGAAGTCAACAGCGATCGGGATTATGGGGAAGAGGTCCGGCTAAAGTACCGGTTTCTTGATCTCAGAAGAGATAAGGTGCACCGCAACATTTTGCTTCGTAGTGCGGTGATTTCAAGTATCCGACGTAGAATGACAGAGCAGGGCTTTGAGGAATTTCAGACACCCATTCTAACATCGACTTCTCCTGAAGGTGCTCGCGATTTTCTCGTGCCGAGCCGGCTAAATCCGGGGCAGTTTTACGCGCTGCCCCAAGCACCACAACAATTTAAGCAGCTCATAATGATTGCTGGTTTTGACCGATATTTTCAGATTGCTCCATGCTTTCGCGACGAGGATGCGCGGGCTGATCGCTCCCCAGGGGAATTTTATCAATTAGATATCGAAATGTCCTTCGTTACGCAGGAGGACGTCTTTGATGCGATCGAACCCGTATTACGCGGGATATTTGAGGAATTTGCTGATGGCAGGGTAATTTCGTCTGGCCCTTTTAGGCGAATAAAATATTTAGAAGCAATGCAAAAATATGGGTCTGATAAACCCGATCTACGCAATCCATTGGAGATGATTGATGTAACTGACGTGTTTCGAGACTCCGAATTTAAAGTTTTTGCGAACATGATTGAAAAGGATAAAAAAACCCGAGTATGGGCGATACCTGCGCCTGGTGGCGGCTCACGTGCCTTTTGTGATCGCATGAATGGGTGGGCCCAGAAAGAAGGCCAACCGGGGTTGGGCTATATTTTCTACCGCGATAGCGAGGGGGCCGGACCCATTGCAAAAAATATTGGTGAAGGTCGAACAGAAACTATGCGGACTTTACTCGGACTTTCTGACGGTGATGCGGTATTTTTTGTTGCCGGGAATCCCAAAACATTTGCTTCGTTTGCGGGCCTAGCGAGAAATCAGATTGGCCAAAATTTGGAACTTGTCGATCATAGTACTTTTGAATTTTGTTGGATCGTGGATTATCCAATGTATGAGGTTGACGATGCAACCGGCGAACTTAAATTTAGCCATAACCCTTTCTCAATGCCGCAGGGTGGATTACACGCGCTCGAAAACACGGATCCGCTGGACATCCTCGCCTACCAGTATGATATCGTTTGTAACGGCGTGGAACTGTCGAGCGGCGCCATAAGAAACCACCGTCCAGAAATAATGTACAAGGCGTTTGAGATCGCTGGCTACAGTCGAGAACGGGTTGAAAGAGAATTCGGTGGCATGCTTAACGCCTTGAAATATGGGGCGCCGCCCCACGGCGGTTCAGCGCCGGGTATAGACCGTATTGTTATGCTTCTGGCGGATGAACCGAATATTCGTGAAGTAACCCTGTTTCCAATGAACCAGCAAGGACAAGACCTAATGATGAATGCCCCGGCTGAGGTTGATAAGGGCCGACTAAACGAACTCTCGTTGAGATTGGTCAGTCCCTCAAAGAAAGACCCTGAGGGTTAGCCGATTTGTATATTCTTC
>JAYZFO010000012.1:0-25402 GCA_036336685.1 Pseudomonadota bacterium | reverse complement strand
TATAATGCTTTCACAGACCTTGACGCTTCGATCCTCGAAATCAATCCATTAGTTGTTACTGGGACTGGAGAGATTATAGCGCTCGATGCGAAGATGAATTTTGATGACAATGCGTTGTTTCGACATGCAGAAGTTTCGGAACTTCGTGATGAGGATGAAGAAGACCCTAGAGAACTTGAGGCAGCGAAGCACGATCTAAATTATATTACACTTGAAGGTAATATTGGCTGTATGGTCAACGGAGCTGGACTCGCGATGGCCACGATGGACATCATTAAGCTTTATGGTGGAATGCCTGCAAATTTTCTTGATGTGGGTGGGGGCGCAACTAAGGAGCGAGTTACCACAGCATTTAAATTGATTTTATCCGATCCAAACGTTGAGGCCATTCTCGTCAATATCTTCGGAGGAATAATGCGCTGCGACGTTATAGCGGAGGGCGTGATTGCGGCAGCCCGCGAAGTCAGTTTAGAGGTGCCATTAGTGGTTCGGCTTGCTGGAACAAACGTAGATGTTGGAAAAAAAATTCTTGAAGATTCTGGGTTGCCGATCGTTTCTGCGGATAATTTAGCGGATTCCGCCGAAAAAGTGGTCAGAGTGGCAAGGGAGGCCTGTTAATGGCTGTTTTGGTAGGAAATCAGACTAAGGTTATTTGCCAAGGATTTACTGGTGCGCAAGGTACCTTTCATTCGCAGCAAGCAATTGAGTACGGTACCAGCATGGTTGGGGGAGTAACGCCCGGCAAGGGTGGCTCAAGTCATTTGGACCTGCCGGTTTTCGATACTGTGACGGAAGCAAAAAACGTTACTGGCGCAAACGCTTCTGTGATCTACGTGCCGCCGCCATTTGCGGCGGAGGCTATTCTGGAGGCGATTAATGCCGGAATAGAATTGGTGATATGTATCACAGAAGGAATTCCTGTTATCGATATGGTAACGGTTAAGCGCGCGCTGGCGCAATCTACGACGAGACTTATTGGTCCAAACTGCCCTGGGATAATAACGCCGAATGAATGCAAAATAGGAATCATGCCTGGACACATACATCGTCGTGGCAAAGTAGGGATTGTGTCTCGATCCGGGACATTGACCTATGAGGCTGTTGCGCAAACAACCGCGGCGGGACTGGGTCAGACCACGTGTATTGGGATTGGCGGTGATCCGATCAATGGGACTAATTTTGTAGATTGCGTGGAACTGTTTCTTAAAGACGATGAGACAGAGGGTATCGTAATGATCGGTGAAATCGGCGGCTCGGCCGAGGAAGAAGCAGCAGAGTTTATAAAGCACTCGAAAACGACAAAACCGGTGGTCGGTTTTATTGCCGGAGTTACTGCGCCGCCCGGAAGGCGAATGGGCCATGCAGGCGCAATAATCTCTGGAGGTAAGGGGGGCGCTGCCGATAAAATGGAAGCAATGCGGAGCGCGGGAATCAAAATTTCAGATTCACCTGCTTCAATAGGTGCAACTATGCGAAGCTCTATGGAAGCATAGCGCAAATTATCGTCTATTGGACCGGTTAGCATACCTGTTCAAATTTTAAACTTGCCGCGATTAGCTTCTCTGTTCTAGATCATCCTGTAATTTGGGGGCAATAGGCCGAGCCCACAACCATAAAACAATCGTAAGCACCCCGCCGGCGGCTATGGTAATTGAAAGCCCGGAAAAATCAGCTATCCAACCGGCAAGCAGTGCGCCGAAAGCCGGCAGCCCCCATGAAATAAGTATAAACAAACTCATTACTCGGGCTCTCACGTCGGCTTCGACCGAATTTTGTATTAACGTTTGAGAGCCAACACCTCCTACAAGCATGGCAAACCCGACAACCCCCAGACAGCAGGCCGCGACCCATATAGAATCCGTCAACGCGCTCAGGATTAACGCTACACCCTGTGCCAATAGGCTAAGTGTCACGAGTTGTGTTAGCCCCCTAGTCTCACCTCTAAGACCTATCCAAAGGCAACTAATCATCGCGCCTAAACCAAGCGCAGACATTAGAAACCCAAATCCCCCGGAGCCACTATTAAAAACCTCTTCTGCAAAGGCAGGCATAAGTTCAATTATAGGCCTGATTAAAAGTCCGGTAATACCTAACAATACTAATAAAAACCGAATACCTGTATGATTCACGCTATAGGTGATGCCGATGACAATGTCCTTCCAGATGTTCCGAAACGCACCTTTTTTGCGCTCCGGCTCTATCACTTTTATGTATAAAAGAATTGGACAGAACTGTATGAAGGTGCCAGCGACGACCCATAGTACTGCGCCGGTTCCCATAGTGGCAATCATAGCGCCAGCAATAGCAGGTCCTACGAAACGCGCACCGTTAAAGGTTGCGGACTGTAGGCCAATGGCTGCCGCGAGATCTTGTTTCGGCACCAACCCGTGAATTAAAGCCATCCGTGCGGGCGTCGTCAGGGCTTCGAGTGATCCGATTAAAAGTGCAAATATCAGGACTAATTCTATCGATACAAAACCTGATAATGTCACGATGGCAAAAACAACTGCAACTGATGCTGTCGCTGTTTGTGCTATAAAGGTGATTCGTATGTATCCCATACGATCCGCGAGCGCCCCGGCGATGACAGAAAAAATGACAAGCGGGAAGGTTTCTGCGAAGGCAATTATACCGAGCCATACCGTTGATTCTGTTAGTTCCCAGGTAAGCCAACCTACAGCAATGCGATACATCCACCGACCGGTCGTATTTATGCCGTTGCTGGCCCAATAGATGGCGTAATATTTGTGGGACAGTGCCCGACCGATACCACCGAACATTTTATGATTTCGAATTTGCCCTGGGATGAGCGCGTTCATACACCTCTACCAACTGGGTCGTATCTAAATCTGTATACCTCTGAGTGGTAGATAGCGATGCATGACCAAGTAATTCCTGTATTGTTCGTAGATCGCCGCCTCCCGCAAGAAGGTGGGTAGCAAAACTATGCCTTAAAGCATGTGGTGTGGCATTTTCAGGTAAGTCTAACTCGCCTCTTATCTTTTGCATTGCACGCTGCAAAATGCGCGGTTTTAAACGGTCACCCCTTGCGCCGTAGAATAAGGGACAGTCACCTTCCCTATTATAGGGGCAGATGTTTTGGTATTTGCGGATAGCGGACCTAACAACCGGTAGTAAAGGGACTATGCGTTCCTTCCCCCCTTTTCCTATTACCGTGATTACATCACTAGAAGTTATATCACGCTGGTTTAGACTCAGTGCTTCCTCTATCCGGAGGCCGCAGCCATATAGTAGGGTTAGAACCGCAACGTCACGTGCACCAATCCAGGCTTTTGGGGAAATTTCCGACGCTTTTTTTAGAACGGCTAGCGCGTCCGTTACATCCAATGGCTTTGGAATTGACCGCGGGAGTTTTGGAACGTTGATCGTCGAAAGCGACGGATTTTTAATAACATCTCTTTTATCCAGGAAGCTAAAAAGGCTTCGGAGTGCTGATACACCGCGAGCTACCGAAATTCGAGCAACACCATTTTTATGTTGGATAATCGATGTGGTTGTGCATTCTTTCCTTAAACGCGCCCAGATCCAGCCTCTTAAATCCGAGGGTTGGATATCACTAAGTGTTTTTAAATCTGGAGTAGACCCGTTTAATCGGGCCGAGATCCAGCCCCTAAAATCAGCAGGTTTAAGATCTTCAAGAAGTTGTATGTCTGGAACAGAGAATTTTTCAATTATTGAAGGATTTGGAGTTTCTGACTCTTCGAGAATTTTAAAGTCTTGCTCACGAAGTTTTCTTTTGGATTTTGCTACCGCAAGCCAGGCAAGAAATGAAGAAACATCCCGACAATAAGCATCTAATGTATGTCGCGACGTTCTGCGCTCCAATAAAAGCCATGATTGCCAGTTTTTAATCTCAGCAATTAAATCTTTACTCGCGGGGAAACCGATTATTTTTTTCGGCCCAGGCATTGTTTGAGCCGTTCCTCTATCACGTGTGCAAGAAATGTTAGCAAGTTCGTTCCTTGATGTTTGCTGAACCCGTCGTCATGTCCGGAACCAAGAGCGAGCAACATCTCCGGCGAATTTTGTCCTGTTGTTAGTTTTAGAAATGCGACGGATTTAATTCGATCGGAGGCATCTCCAAAAATTATAGGTTCTCCGGGAGTTTTGGATTGTAAAAGTATTCGATTTTGTTTGCCAAATAAATTTCGGATGCCTCCGGTTCCGATGGGGTTGGCGCCGGCGAGTGCTAGTGCACTGGGTTCCTCTATGCATAGAACGGCCGCCTCAATGTCTAGAAGTTGTGGGAGCTTGTTCCTAATGACATTATTAATGGAATGAATATCGGTTTCCGCAACTATTGCAATTACCGCATTATGGACTTTTTCTTGTCCCGCGACATTATCTTCCATTGTTGCTAGAAGATGTTTCTCTCGCCTTTTTTGTTCTATTAAATCTGTTTTCACACGCTCCAGAATAAAGCTCTGCATATCGACAACGCCCTCCTGCCTCTCCGAACTCGCCGATTTTAATAAGGTGAGGAGAGAGGGATTCTCAAATAGAAAATCCGGATTCTTTCGCAACCATGCGGTCACAGTTTTTGTGGTCAACTGTCCTGTCGTAGAACTTTCCTCGTTTTGCGAGCTAGCAACCATCGTTATAATTCCATGATTGATTGGCCGGTTTCCGCCCAATCCGCGAGAAATGCCTCCAAGCCTTTATCCGTAAGCGGATGTCTAAAGAGCGCCCGTAATACTGCCGGCGGCACTGTGACGACATCGGCGCCCATCTTTGCGGCCTCTACTACGTGATTTGGGCTACGGATAGAAGCAACGAGAACCTGAGTTTCAATGGTGGGATAATTCCCATATATCATGCAAATTTCATCTATTAAACCCATACCATCGCGGCTTATGTCATCTAATCTTCCGACAAACGGTGAGATAAAGGTGGCTCCCGCTTTTGCAGCCAGTATTGCTTGGCCCGCTGAAAAACAAAGAGTAACGTTTACCTGCGTTCCCTCATCAGCTAGCACTCGGCAAGTTTTCAGCCCGTCTGGCGTTAATGGTACCTTGACCGCCACGTTATCTGCTATCCTCGCTAATTTACGACCTTCTGCGAGCATTTTTTCGTGTTCGGTAGCTGCTACCTCCGCACTGACGGGCCCTTTGATGACATCACATATTTCTCGTATTACTTCGAGAAAGTTTCTGCCCGATTTAGCTATAAGCGAGGGATTGGTCGTGACACCATCCACGAGGCCAGTTGCTCCTAGGTCTCTGATCTCGCCGATATCGGCCGTGTCTACGAAAAACTTCATGATGTTCCCTCAATATGGTCGTTCAAAAAATATCTTCCGTGTGCTTTCCCACAAACAAGCTGTTGGGTGGATTGGCGGTCCGGACCCGCTAGGATAGAGTGTACCCTATGGATCCATGCCTTTCCATAAGTTCGCGTAACCGAGTGGTGGGCGTGCTATTGCCGCTTCCGCTAGCCTCACCGTATGATTACATAGTGCCGCATGAAATTATTGTGGAACGCGGTTCGTTTGTGCAGGTGCCTTTCGGTCGACGTAATGTAATAGGTGTTGTTTGGGGGGGCTCACAAGGTACGGTGGGGCTAGAAAGACTGCGGGAAATCCAGAATTTGGCCGATTTACCGCCAATGCCCCTAGAAACATTAGAATTTATTGAATGGGTTTCTAAATACACACTTTCTAAGCTTGGTAGTGTGTTGCGAATGGCTATGAGTGTGCCTAGTGCGTTGGCCCCACCAAAAGCGGTAACGGCCTATAAACTTTCCCCCGGTATTCAGGGCAAATGCGAATCAGTTCCTCAAGGGCTCAGGCTAACTAATGAACGAAAGCGTATCATTCAGATTTTAGGAGATGGTGAACCACGCCGTGCTTCTGATATAGCCAACGCTGCCGGAACGAGTGTTTCAGTTGTGCGGGGACTTGCTAAGGCGGGGGTCCTTGAGGTGATCACGGTAGCTGCAAAAAGAAATGTTCCTGAACCAGACCCAGACCAAGCTCGGGCTATTCTTAACGAAGCACAAGCTATTGCTGCAAAAAAGATTACGGACGTTATGGATCAGGGTTACTCCGTTTCTCTCATTGACGGTGTGACTGGGTCAGGAAAAACCGAAGTCTATTTCGAGGCAATTGCATCAGCCCTCCGGCTTGGCCGACAAGTAGCGGTATTGTTGCCTGAAATCGCGTTAACTGCGAACTGGCTTGAGCGTTTTGAGGCGAGTTTTGGGGTTCCTCCTGTTACCTGGCATTCGGATCTTCCACTCTCTGAGCGGCGACAAAACTGGCTTTCGGCACTGGATGGTACAGCCAAGCTCATAGTTGGAGCTCGCTCCGCGTTGATGTTGCCGTATAAAAATCTTGGTTTAATTGTTATCGACGAAGAACATGATCTAAGTTTTAAACAAGAGGAAAGTGTAATATACAACGCGCGGGATATGGCGATTGTACGTGGGCGCATTGGCGAATTTCCAATAGTATTATCGTCAGCGACACCGTCCTTAGAAACGTTGGATAACGTTTGGCGTAATCGTTATCGACATCTCTCGCTTTCGGCGCGGTACTCTGGGGCAAACCTGCCTGATATTTCTTCAATCGATATGAGGAAGGAAAAATTAGCGCGACAGAATTGGTTGTCTCCCTCGCTTGCTAGTCTTGTCATTGAAACATTGAAAGCGGGAGAGCAAATTATGTTATTTCTCAACCGCCGGGGATATGCACCTCTTACACTATGTCGCGCGTGCGGCCATTGCCTGGCTTGTCCACAGTGTACCGCTTGGCTGGTGGAGCACCGATTGCGTGACCGACTCCAGTGTCATCACTGTGGATATACCGCCCATGTGCCGAACAAGTGTCCCATGTGCCAGGTTGAGGATAAATTTGCCGCTTGTGGCCCCGGCGTTGAGCGACTTGCGGAAGAAGCACGCCGGAAGTTTTCCGATGCGCGTGTTGAAATAATGTCCAGTGATTCCGTAAGGAAAGCGGTTGATGCGCAGATGTTGGTGAGGCGAATGGAATCTCGCAAAATCGATATACTAATTGGTACACAAATAATGGCTAAAGGATTTCATTTTCCGATGCTCACTCTTGTTGGTGTAATTGATGCTGATCTTGGGCTAATCGGGGGTGACCTCCGGGCAATGGAAAGGACCTATCAGCTTTTGCATCAGGTTGCAGGGCGCGCAGGCCGCGCAACCCGTCCCGGTCGGGTACTGTTGCAAACATACCAACCTGAGCACCCTGTGATGGCGGCCCTAATTCGAGGGGATAGGGATGATTTTATGAAAATGGAAGCAGAAGCACGAAGGAAACTCAATATGCCGCCGTATGGGCGTCTTGTAGGGGTAATAGTCTCAGGTCCCAACCAAGATGCTGTAGAAAATACTTCTAATCTTCTTGGTAAGACAGCTCCCCGACACGAGGGTTTGGATGTTTTAGGACCAGCGCCTGCGCCAATTTCGGTTATTAGGGGGCGGCATCGGCGCCGATTGTTGGTACGAGCCAAAAAAGACCTGTATATCCAGGAAATATTGCGCCGTTGGGTGTTTGCAGCCAAGACAGAAAAAGGTACCCGTATTTCCATAGATATTGATCCTTATTCCTTCAATTAACCGTTATCCCCAATTTTAGTGGGTTATTATACCGAGGTTTCGCGACCCTTTGCCGCGTATTTCCGGGTTGGTGTGGGTTGCAAGCTACATTCGCGTGTGTTACCTAACGCTGCCTTTCGAAGTTACTGTGAAATAGGCCCAACGAGGACTTGGATTTTACAGTAAAATCAACGGCTTTGTGTTTTAACCTTATGTTTCGAGGTCAAGTGCGTGCCCTCTAATTCGTCAGGCGTCTCCGGCGTGGCCGGTCGCTACGCAGCTGCTCTTTTTGAGATCGCCGAGGAACGTAAACAGCTCGACGAAGTCGCTACCGATACATCGACAATCAGTATATTGCTATCTGATTCGGCAGATCTTCGTCGACTTGTGGCAAGCCCCGTGATTGCCAGAGAAGATCAATGGCGGGTGCTTGCCGCACTTCTGGAAAGAGCAGGTCTATCAGAACTTACACGCAACTTTGTGGGTGTGGTTGCCCAAAACCGTCGCTTATTTGTGATCGAGAATATGTGTGCTGCCTTTCATGATTTGCTCGCTACAAGCCGCGGGGAAATCTCGGCCGAGGTTTCAACGGTTTTGCCCCTTAGCGAAAGTCAACGACAAGCCCTCACACAAGAACTGCAAAAATCTACTGGTTCCAGAGTTGTTCTTAATACAAAGACAGACCAAACGCTTCTTGGTGGTATGGTCGTCAAGTTTGGTTCCACGATGGTAGATTCCTCTCTTAAAACGAAACTCCAACGACTTGAATTCTCACTGAAAGGGACAGCGTGATGGATATTCGCGCAGCGGAAATATCTTCAATTCTTAAAGATCAAATTGCTAATTTTGGTACTGAAGCTGAGGTAGCGGAAGTCGGGGAAGTACTCTCGGTTGGTGACGGTATAGCCCGGGTTTACGGTCTCGATAGCGTTCAGGCTGGCGAAATGGTTGAGTTTCCCGGTGATATTAAAGGGATGGCACTCAATCTGGAAACTGACAATGTTGGGGTAGTGATTTTTGGTTCTGACGCCAATATCAAAGAAGGTGATACAGTCAAGCGCACGGGAAGTATCGTGGACGTTCCAGTAGGTAAGCAATTGCTGGGTCGTGTAGTTGATGCTCTAGGTGAACCTATCGACGGAAAAGGCCCGATAAAGACTGGGGAGCGCCGCCGAGTAGATGTCAAGGCACCAGGCATAATTCCGCGACAGTCGGTGCACGAACCGATGCAAACCGGTTTAAAGGCCATTGATAGCCTAATACCGATCGGTAGAGGTCAACGAGAGCTAATAATCGGAGATCGGCAGACAGGTAAGACAGCGATAGCCGTCGATACAATAATAAATCAAAAGAAAGCTTTTGATGAAGGTGATGTCGATAAAGAACTCTTCTGTATTTATGTTGCTGTTGGGCAAAAACGCTCAACTGTTGCGCAGATTGTTAAGACTCTGGAAGAGGCCGGTGCACTCGAGTATACAATTATTGTAGCAGCAACTGCATCTGACCCTGCGCCTCTTCAGTTCCTGGCACCCTATGGCGGTTGCACGATAGGGGAATATTTTAGGGACAATGGGATGCATGCGTTGATTATTTATGACGATCTATCCAAACAGGCCGTTGCCTATCGTCAAATGTCTCTGTTGTTGCGACGTCCTCCTGGACGCGAAGCTTTCCCAGGAGACGTTTTTTACCTACATTCACGTTTATTAGAACGTGCCGCCAAAAATAATTCCGAGAATGGTTCCGGGTCCCAGAAAGCTTTGCCAATTATTGAAACACAAGCAGGTGATGTGTCGGCATATATTCCTACAAACGTAATTTCTATTACGGACGGCCAAATTTTTCTCGAAACTGATTTGTTTTATTCTGGCGTACGACCCGCTGTAAACGTGGGTTTATCCGTGAGTCGTGTCGGGTCGGCGGCCCAGATTAAGGCCATGAAACAGGTGGCGGGCTCCATTAAGTTGGAGCTGGCGCAATATCGCGAAATGGCCGCATTTGCGCAGTTCGCTTCCGATCTCGACGCCGCAACGCAAAGGCTTCTAGCTCGCGGCGAGCGTTTGACCGAGCTTCTAAAGCAGCCACAATATTCTCCATTACCTGTTGAAGAACAGGTTGTGGCAATCTTCGCGGGCGTGAACGGTTATTTGGATAATTTGGATACGCGAGATATAACCCAGTTTGAGTTAGGGTTAATGTCAGAATTACGAAGTAATCATAGCCTAACTCTACAAACTATACGCGAAGAACAGGCGGTTTCAGAAGAGACTGAGGCCCAGCTAAAGGCAGTTCTTGAGGGCTACCTAAAAAACTTTACGCCCGCATAGTTAAGTCTTGGATTAATAGAAACGGTTATACCGTATGCCTAGCCTCAAAGACCTCAGAATGCGCATCGATAGCGTAAAATCTACACAAAAAATTACGTCAGCCATGAAAATGGTTGCTGCGGCTAAGTTACGGCGGGCCCAGGAGCAGGCCGAGGCCGCACGTCCATATGCTGAGCGCATGGAACGACTCGTTAGATCTGTTTCGGATTCTGTGTCTGGTGTCGAGGGAACATCGCCGCTGCTTTCGGGGCGCGGCCGAGATATTGTCCACCTGGTAGTGGTAATGACATCGGATCGAGGTCTATGTGGCGCTTTTAATTCGTCGATCATTCGCGAAGCCCGACGGATGATTTCGGAACTCTATAATGCCGAAAAACAGGTAAAGATACTATGTGTTGGGCGCAAGGGTTGGTCGCAACTCCGTAGAGATAATTCTGCAGCAATTGTTGATCTCATTGAAGATGTTGGGCGTCAGCGACTTGGCTTTGATGATGCCCAAGGTGTGGCGGCACGCATATTAGAAATGTTTGAGGAAGAGGAATTTGACGTTTGCACTATCATCTATAATCGTTTCCAGTCCGCTATTTCACAGGTAGTCACTAGGCGTCAACTTTTGCCCTTCGCGTTGGGGTCTGCTGGGGATGAACAAACTCAGTCTAACGAACCCGTATATGACTACGAACCCGATGAGTCGGAAATATTAGATGTGTTGTTGCCAAGAAACATGAGCGTACAGGTCTTTAGGGCCCTTCTTGAAAATAATGCTAGTGAGCATGGCGCTCGGATGAGTGCAATGGATAATGCAACTCGAAATGCCGGAGAAATGATCGACGCACTTACACTCAACTACAATCGCACGCGTCAGGCGTTCATCACTAAAGAACTAATAGAGATTATTTCCGGTGCTGAGGCTGTTTAATTCCACAAATGACGCTCCGTAATTTCACAAACGAGGTAACAACATGGCCGACAAGGTAAGCAACAACATCGGGAGGGTTTCCCAGGTTCTTGGTGCAGTAGTGGATGTCCAATTTGAGGGCGATCTACCGGCAATAATGTCCGCACTTGAATGTGATAACGGGGGAAACCGATTAGTTTTAGAGGTAGCCCAACACCTTGGTGAAAGCACCGTTCGGACGATAGCAATGGACACTACGGAGGGATTGGTGCGTGGTCAGCAAGTTTCCGATACTGGGGCACCAATTGAAATGCCTGTGGGCCCCGAAACGCTTGGCAGAATATTAAATGTTATAGGAGAGCCAATTGACGAGCGCGGGCCAGTTAAAACGACGAAGAAACTTCCTATTCACCGCGAAGCGCCAGATTTTGTGGATCAATCGACGGAAACCGATGTGTTGGTGACGGGCATCAAAGTGGTTGATTTGCTCGCACCGTACTCTCGTGGCGGCAAAATCGGTCTTTTTGGCGGAGCTGGGGTGGGGAAGACCGTATTAATAATGGAACTCATAAATAATGTTGCGAAGGCGCATGGTGGCTATTCAGTTTTTGCAGGTGTGGGCGAGAGGACCCGGGAGGGTAATGATTTATATCATGAAATGATGGAATCTGGGGTTATTCAACCGGACGGAGAATCAAAGGCAGCGCTGGTTTACGGTCAAATGAATGAACCACCCGGGGCCCGTGCCCGTGTTGGGTTGAGTGGTTTAACTTTGGCGGAATATTTTCGTGATGAAGAGGGACAGGATGTTCTTCTTTTTGTCGACAATATCTTTCGTTTTACTCAAGCTGGCTCAGAGGTATCAGCGTTGCTCGGGCGCATTCCTTCCGCTGTTGGATACCAACCGACGCTCGCTACCGATATGGGTAACCTTCAAGAACGGATTACCACTACCAACAAAGGTTCTATTACGTCCGTTCAAGCAATATATGTTCCCGCAGATGATCTCACGGACCCTGCGCCGGCGACATCGTTTTCGCATCTTGATGCAACAACCGTTTTGAGCCGCCAAATTGCTGAGCTGGGAATCTATCCGGCTGTTGATCCACTCGATTCAACCTCGCGGATTTTGGACCCTAGAACAGTCGGTGATGAGCATTACAAAATTGCTCGTGAGGTTCAGCGGGTATTGCAAACCTATAAATCCTTACAAGACATAATTGCAATCCTCGGCATGGAAGAACTCTCGGAAGAGGATAAACTTGTCGTCGCACGGGCGCGCAAAATTCAACGCTTTTTGTCACAGCCATTCCACGTCGCAGAAGTCTTTACAGGTATGTCCGGGGTATTTGTGGAACTTCAAGATACTATAAGGGGGTTTAAGGGTTTAGTAGAGGGAGAGTATGATGATCTGCCAGAATCCGCATTCTATATGGTGGGTAAGATCGAAGATGCTGTGGAAAAAGCCAAAGATATGGCAGCAGCGGCATAATGTTTGTTCGCCAATAGCAGGATATCATAATGCCTGATCCATTCTTATTTGAGCTCGTTTCCCCGGAACAAGTTTTGTTATCCGAAAACACTGAGATGGTCGTAGTCCCGGGCACTGAAGGTGATTTTGGCGTTCTTATTGGGCACGCTCCGGTAATTTCCACTTTACGATCCGGTGTGATAAATATTCACGTCGGAAATAAATTAGATAAACGCATCTTTGTAGGGGGTGGTTTTGCTGAGGTTACAGGTGAGCGTTGTACTATTCTTGCCGAGGAGGCAATCTTCGTTGACGACATTGATCCACGTCAAGCACAAGACAGATTAAATGTTGCACAAAGTGCTTTGGAGGCGGCTACAGATGAGGTATCCCGCAATAAAGCAGAAATTGAACTGGCTGCCGCGATCGCGATGGCCAATATTGACCGGTGACTTTCGGGTTTCTTTCTAAAAACGTCAAAATTAGATAAAATTATTTCCTGTGTTCTAATTGGGATTCACAGAAATTTTAGTATTTGTTGTTGATTGTCGGTAAGCTACCGCAAATATTTACTTTTAGATTATACAACCAGACCTATTGTGTTTTGCGTATAGTATTCTTTAGATTAAAATACTAACGATCGTCGTCAGATAGCTCTAATGGTGTCGAAGATGAAAACCTGGACACTAACTGATATACCCTGGGAAAGCTTTGAAAAAACCAAAGTGGACCTAGATATCTTGTTGGTAGTGAAAGCAGCCAGTGTAGTTGAATATAATGCGAATGATTATCGCTGTTACCTCAATAACGTATTTAAAGACGACTATCGTCTATGTCTTGCAATTGATCAGTGGTCCATAGAAGAAGTCCAGCACGGTGAAGCACTTGGGCGTTGGGCAGCTCTTGCGGATCCGTCTTTCGACTTTAAAGCTTCATTCAAGAGGTTTGTTGATAACTTTGAGTTTCCGTTGGATGTTTCGCTGTCCACGCGCGGGTCTCGAACCGGTGAATTAATTGCGAGGTGTATGGTGGAAACGGGGACAAATTCTTTCTATAACGCGCTCGCCGATGCGACCGAGGAACCAGTGCTTAAAGAAATATGTAGGCGGATTGCGGAAGATGAATATGCTCATTATTGTTTGTTTCAGTCTTATATGAAACGCTATTTGAAAAAAGAAGATTTAACTTTATTTGAAAAGTTACGCGTTGCCTTTTCGCGTATTGCTGAAACCGAGGATGAGGAGCTTGCGACTGCTTTTTGGGCGGCAAATAGGCCTGGAGAGGTTTTTGATCGGCGTTCAAATTCTGTTTCTTACGCGCTTGCGACACTCAAATACTATCAGTCAAAACATGTTGCACGAGGCATCGAAATGATATTTGGGGCCCTTAACCTAAATGCGTCTGGCTTACTTGGATGGTTTGCTGTGCGTGCGGCAGGTGCATTTATCTGGTATCGGGGTAGGCTTTGTCCTCGCATTAAAAAAGGATATGTCCAGCTATTTAGCGATTGTGTCCCTCTTTCTGATTTGAGTACAAGTTATGACCCAATAAATGAGGCAAACTCTTCGAGGACATCGCGATAGACTGCGCGTTTGAAGTCAACAATCTCGTTTAGGAGTGTGACAGGGTCGGTCCACTTCCAATCCCGAAACTCTGCGTCGAGGGTGGGAAGCTTTATGTTATTGTTTTCCCCATTGAAATGAAGAGCAAGCCATAATTGTGCCTGCCCTTTGTATTTACCATGCCAAGTTTCGCGGCTCAGTGTTTGGGGCAACTCATAGCATCGCCACGTTGTGCTGATTCCCAGAAAAGAAAACATACTTATTCCGGTTTCTTCTTCTAGTTCACGAAATCCCGCATTTTTCACTGATTCCCCTTCATTAATGCCTCCTTGCGGCATTTGCCAAGCACCGGGTGTGTCTATGCGTTCGCCCACGAAAATACCCCCTGCCGGATTTAGAAGTAAAATACCAACGCATGGCCTATAGCCCCGAGGTGCGGGTGTCATGATCACTTTCCTATTTGGGCAATCGCGGTAATTGGTGCGATAGCGTATCCGCGCGCTTCTAATCGAGGGGCCCAGGCTGCTATTCGTTCTAAAGATACCGGATAGGGTGAGGCCATACCTATTGCGTTACCATTTTTTCGAGCATGCCGTTCTAATTCGAAGAATTTAATGTCAATATTCCTTCGCGAAATTACCTCGTCAAGGGTAAGGGTAGCTTGAGCCACAGGAATTTTTAGTTGTCTAGATATACTCAAGGCGGTTGATTGTGGTGAAATACCGCTGTCTAAATATAAAAGACCGCGCCTTTTTATTTCGCGCAAAATAGGTTTCATATGTCCATGTGATGACGTAAACCGAGAGCCATAGTAGTCGACGACACCAACATATCCTGTTGCTCGGCCCAAATTCCACAACAAACGTTCTATATTTTTCTGAGAGTTGAGTGTAGTCATCAAAGCATAAGGCCCCGGGGTGTAATTCGGGTAATCCAGACGCTCCATCGGGACGTTGATCAAAACCTCATGTCCCGCCGCCCGCGCAAATCGGATCCATTCTATTAGTCGTTTAGAGTATGGAGCGAAAGCTAGGGTAACTGCACCGGGTAGTCCTTGTATTGCTGTCTCTGTTGCAGCATCCGATAAACCGAGACCATTAACTACTATTCCAATGCGTCGCCGTTTATCAGCTGGGTCAAACGGTTTGCCGTAGACTTGAAAGGGTTGTCGACCATCGCTGCTTATCCTTGGTTGTTTTCCGAAATCTATGTTTTGGATAAGCCCTGCATTAGGGGCTAACATCAACGGTCCTGTAACCAGTGTTTGCTGGAAAATAATAGAGGAAGAAAAACGCTTTATGGTTTTTTCGGATCTTCTAATGGCTCCTTCGTTTTTGTTGGGGACGGTAATTATAGTAGGAATATGTGTTTGGCTTAGTTGAGAAACGTGAATGTCTGTATCACTATATTCTAGTTTATTATTCTTTGCCCATACCTCGGTATTAAGCCAGTGAAAGAAAAAAATGATAGCGACAGAGAGAGAGAATAATAGGAAAATTGAGCGCTTAATACTGCTGGTTACGATCCTCAAGTCATTCGCATGCACCGCAACACTTTGTTTTCCTAACGGGTGTATAGAAAAGGGTGTTTGCGGATTCGGGCGGCTAGTGCCGGTCACGTGAACCGTAAAGGGCTATTCCGCGCAATAAATCTAAAGCTCGAGATAACTGGTAGTCCTGGGACACGCTTTGGGGGGTATTTTTTTTGTCCGCTGTACCAGGTTTATTTGGATTATCAAGTCGACCGCGCAGATCTTCCTCACGGGGACGGTTAGGTTGATCAACTTTTTCGAGTTTTAACTGTTCTACAATGATGTCGGGTACTATCCCTTTAGCTTGTATAGACCTTCCCGAGGGTGTGAAATAGCGAGCTGTGGTGAGGCGTATTGCGCCATGCCCTGAGAGTGGAACAATTGTTTGTACAGATCCCTTACCAAAGGAACGTGTACCCAGTATAAGTGCTCGACGGTGGTCTTGTAGGGCCCCCGCTACTATTTCTGATGCGGAGGCCGAACCCCCGTTCACTAACACGACAATTGGCAATCCGTCGGCAATATCCCCTGGTTTGGCATTAAATCGCTGCCCTGCTTGAGGTCGTCGTGAGCGTGTGGAGACAATCTCACCCTGACTTAAAAATGCGTCAGAAATTTTCACCGACTGATCTAATAGGCCACCTGGATTGTTTCGCAGGTCTAGAACTAGACCTTTAAGTTTTTTTGTAGCCGTTTTTCTTAGAAGTTTAAGGGCATTTTTGACACCCTTTTCAGTTTTTTCACTGAAGGTCGTTATTCTTATATATGCGACATCATTCCCTTCCATCCTAGAGCGCACCGAGCGGATTTTTATTATTGCTCGGGTCAGTGTTACATTAAATGGTTTTGTGCCTCCTCGGCGAATTGTAAGCGTCAAATTACTTCCAACTTTTCCACGCATTTTTTCAACTGCCTCGGATAGGCTCAGGCCCTGTATCGGTTCTCCGTCTAGGTGAGTGATAAGATCTCCGGGTTTTAAGTGTGCTCTATATGCCGGGGTGTCGTCGATCGGCGAGACAACTTTTACCAATCCATTTTCCATTGTAACTTCTATTCCGAGACCCCCAAATTCACCGCGCGTCCTGATCTGCATGTCTCGGTAATTTTTTTGATTTAAATAGCCAGAATGTGGGTCCAAAGAAGTAAGCATTCCATTTATTGCGGCTTCGATCAGTTTTTCCTCTGATACTTCTTCAACATAATCTGTTTGTACGCGTTCAAAAATGTCGCCAAATAAATTTAACTGACGATAGGTTTCGGAATTATTTTGTTGGGCAGAAACTGCTGTGATAACTGCCATAGCGGTTACTGCAATAACTATTACAATCTGTCGCATCATCCTTGTCCGGGTACTCTATGTTTGGCAGCCGAGGTTTTCGGCATCGGGTTAACAGGGTTTCCGTTTTTTCTTAACTCAAAATATAGCTTTGGTGCCGATAAAGTCGAGGCGGGCATTTTACCCAAGGGTTCCCCGACTAATACTTGGTCGCCCACTTCTGCATTAATTTTTCCTATTCCACCTATCAGGGCGTATCCTTGGTTTGGTAATTCCACAATTACGAGTTTTCCATAACCGCGAAATATCCCCGCAAAGACTATTTGTCCTGCCCGCGGTGCTACAACAATGGCCGACGCACTAGCAGCAATTGAAATGCCCTTGCTTTTTGCACCATTGAAAAGTGTTGTTCCAAACGACTGAACCACACGTCCTAGAACGGGCAGAGGAGGCTTTCTGTCAGGAGTGGGTGCCCACAACGTACCATTTTCATTACTATATATAAACTGTGATGAGGGTTTCAGCGCGGTATCGCGCCTCGTAAGTGTATTTTTGGATAATTTTCCCAATAACTCCTGAAGTTTTGATGTACGGGTCGATATGTGAGCAATTTTGATCCCGATATTTTTTTCCTCAGCACGAACCAACCGAAACATTCTAAGCTTTTCAGATACTACGATCTCTAGTTGCTGCTGGTGATTAGCCATATGCGTTAACTCACTTAGGACTAGTTTTTTTTCTGCTTTTTGTTTTGCACGTAAAGTTAGCAAACTTTGTAATTTAGTTTGGATTACGGAGATTTGGGTCTTTAGTTGGGGGGTTATTGCTCTTAGCAATGTTAGTGATCTACTTATTTCATATGGACTGCGAGGCACAATAAAAATAATTGTCGTAGGCATCCGGGTCACCTTTTGCAGGGCTCCAATGGCCATGGCTAGTTGTTTTTTGGCTGTATGTAAATTTTGTTTCTTTAGTTTCATCTTAGTCTTAAGGCGTATTAGTTCAGCCTCAATTTCGGCGACCATTGTTGCTCGCTTATTCAGACTTTGAACTAACAAAATGCTGCGGCGTTTTAACACCGCTAATTCTTCAGATGTTTTTCTTGACGTACGTGCTAGTTTGCTTTGCCGTTCTTGGCTTCGGACCAGATGTTTTTGCTCCGCTTCAAGCTTTAATTCCAAGTTATTCGCCAACAATGGCTGACGAAGACCCATTACCTGAGACCCGAGCCCAATGACCGCAATTATATAAAAAAACCTACCCAGAGGTACACGTATTCGGTTTTGGAGGGTTTATAAATACATCTGGTATGAGGCAGGTTCCCGTCATTTCCGCGGGTTGCTCTATCCTTAGCAGTTTTAGAAGTGTGGGGGCTATGTCAGCCAGTTGTCCATTTTTCAATTTATTCACCCCTAAAGGAGCGTTCACAAGCACGGCCGGTACTCTATTTAACGTATGAGAAGTATGTGCTTCGCCCGTTTTAAAATTGCGCATGACTTCCGCGTTTCCATGATCGGCTGTAATTAGCATTACGCCGTTGGTGTCACAAAGGGCCTTGGCAAGGCGTCCTAAACATTTGTCCACGGTTTTTATCGCGGTTTTTGCTGCCTTCAGACTTCCCGTATGCCCCACCATATCCGGGTTAGCATAATTGATCAGGATGAAGTCATACTTATTTGAGAACACCTCTTCAATAAGGCGATCCGTGAGCTCATTTGCTGACATTTCAGGTTTCAAATCGTAAGTGGCAACCTTTGGTGAGGGTATTAACACTCGGTCCTCACCCTCGAAAGGTGTTTCTTGGCCGCCATTAAAGAAGAAAGTAACGTGCGCATACTTTTCAGTCTCAGCGATTCGCAACTGGCGCTTGCCAGAATTCGCTATAAGACTACCCATTATATTTGTGAGCGGTGTAGCAGGAAACATTGTTTGCATAAATGTTTCATGGTGAGAAGAATATTCAGTTAGGCCGAGCGCGGTAGAAAAATTGTTTACTGTATTTCTTGGGTAACCTTCAAATTCGGGGTCGAGAAGTGCTAATAGTATCTGCCGGGCGCGATCAGCTCGAAAATTCCCCATAATAATGCCGTCGCCCTTTTCTACTCCCATATAGCTTCCAATAATGGCCGGTTCGACAAATTCATCAGTTATACCAGCGCGATAACTTTTGTTTAAAGCAGTATCCACATCTGGGGAGCGTTCACCAGTCGCAGTGACGATAGCGTTATAGGCCTTTTCAATTCGTTCCCAGCGATTGTCACGGTCCATCGAATAGTATCGACCTGACACAGTTACCACTTGTGCTGTATCGATATGAGAGATTTGTTGCTCAAACAACCTCAAGTACCCAGCCGCGCTAGAGGGCGGGGTGTCGCGTCCATCAAGAAAAGCGTGTATTGCGGTGGGTATTTCTTCTTCGGAAAGGATTTCTATTATTTTTATTAAGTGATCTTGATGGGAGTGCACCCCCCCCGGGGAAACGAGGCCCAAAAGATGGCAAGTGCCCCCTGTGCCTTTCAACGTTTGTATATGGTTAATAAGCGATTTATTTTTTTTGATTGTATTGTCATCTATGGCTGCATCAATACGACGGATGTCTTGGTTGACTATTCGGCCGGCACCCAGGTTCATGTGACCGACTTCGGAATTTCCCATTTGACCTTGCGGGAGCCCGACAGCTATACCGCAGGTCTCAATTAAAGAATGAGGATTATTATTCCATAACGCCTGAAAATTTGGTGTGTTGGTTGGGACAATAGCGTTGTATTCTTCGTCCGTTCGATAACCCCATCCGTCGAGCACACAGAGTACTATCGGCTGGCGAGAATTATTGCAGTCGTCGGTCATTGAAAATTCCCGATTGCTTGAGCCCCATTATATAGGACAAATTTAGAAATTGGATATTAAGACCAGTTTTATTTATAGCAGTTAAACTCGGTGGTAGGGGGTGCCGGCCAGGATTTGTTCGGCGCGGTATAACTGTTCTATCAGGAGTATGCGAGCTAACATATGCGGCCATGTTGCTTTTCCAAAAGACATTGTTAAATGGGCATTATCGAGGGTTGATTGATCTATGCCGTTGGAACCTCCAATGAGAAAGGTCAAATTTCGACCCATATTGTTCCATGAAGATATTTGATTAGCAAAATCATTGCTTGAAAAAGATTTTCCCCGTTCGTCTAAAGCTACGACCAGGGCACCAGTTGGTATTGCGCCTGTCAGAAGAGTTCCCTCTAGACGCTTCAATTCCACAGCTGGAACTTTTTTACGTTCCTCAAGTTCGATGATCTTAAGCGGACAGCGCAGCCGAATGTAGTACCTTTCCCAAAGGTCCCTCTCCGGGCCGGCTTTTAGTCGACCAATCGCGCAGACTGTTATTTTCACGTTACTGTCAAAGGGTCAAAAATCTACTGGCCCAGACGAGGCCACCATATCCGGGTCCCACATCTTCTCCAAATTGTAAAATTCGCGAACCTCAGGACGGAACAAATGGACAATTATGTCACCGGCGTCGAGCAAAATCCAATCCCCTTGTCCCATTCCCTCTGGTATGCACCCCTTAACCCCATTCTTTTTGACCGTTTGCGTTAGGGCCTCCGCGATACTTGAGATCTGTCGACTTGAGCGGCCGCTAGCGATTACCAAGTAGTCCGCGATATCCGATTTACCTTTTAGGCCAACCGTGACGATGTTTTCCGCTTTGTAATCGTCCAGGGTGGACTGAATTTTGACCAGTAGTTTCTCCGCGGAAATATTATCCTTTTCGGCATTTTCTTCTTTTGTGATTAGTGTATTAGTATCCTTACTCACACTCGGGTATCTTCCTCTTTTTAGCGCTAGCGATTTCTCCGCGCGATTTGTGTGCGCGAATATTTGTGGCTGATCCGGGATGGAGTTGTGTGTGAAAAAACATCCAAGCTGGTGGGGCCATATCTGGCAAATTACAGGCATCCGATCTTTTTCTTTTAAACCGGCAAAATGCTTTCGCGGCTTTTCCTGCAAGGGCACCAAAAGAATAAGGAGCGCGATCAAATACCGCAATGGGGACCTGATTAAATATTCGCGTCCAGCGGTGCCATCGCGATATTTGTTTTAAATTGTCAGCCCCCATTATCCAAACAAAATTTGTTTTAGGGAAACAATCCTTCAAAACAGCGAGCGACCCGGAGGTGTATCTGGTTCCGAGACGCTGCTCAATATCTGTCACTCTAATTCTTGGATGTTTAGCCATATTAACAGCTTCGCCGAGCCTTTCCTCGAAAGGTGCCATGTCTTTGAGAGGTTTAAGGGGATTTTGAGGAGATACCATCCACCAAACTTCGTCAAGTTGGAGGACCTTCAGCGCCAATAGGCTGATGTGACGATGGCCTTCGTGGGCGGGATTAAACGAACCGCCCAGGAGCCCCACCCTAAGCCCTGTCACCGAGTGCCCTCGCCGGATATCAGTTAGAATTTTCAGGGTCTGACCTGTCCCGCGCCGCGAACGACGTATTTAAATGTGGTTAGTTGTTCTACACCCACAGGCCCACGTGCATGTAGCCGGCCTGTCGAAATACCAATCTCAGCACCCATACCAAATTCCCCCCCATCCGCAAATTGCGTGGAAGTGTTATGCATGACTATCGCTGAATCAACACCATGGAGGAATTGTTCCGCTTTATTTTTATTTTCGGTCACGATTGAATCCGTGTGGTTTGATCCGTACATATTTATATGGTCGATTGCTCCGAGTACGCCGTCAACCTGCCTTATTGACAGTACTGGTTCTAGATACTCGGTCCGCCAATCTTCTTCTGTTGCAATTCTTACGCGGTTATCTAGTGCCTGTGTAGCTTCATCCCCTCGAAGTTCGCACCCCGCTTCCGCGAGAGCGCTACAAATACCAGGCAAGAAATCGGGAGCGACATCGCAATCGACCAAGAGTGTTTCCGTGGCACCACAAATACCTGTTCTACGCATTTTTGCATTCAACACGATTTCTTTCGCCATGTCCGGGTCCGCATCACTGTCAATATAGGTATGGCATAAACCTTCGAGGTGGGCGATTACCGGGATACGGCTTTCCTCCTGGACTTTTTTTATGAGTGATTTTCCGCCGCGTGGCACAATAATATCTATATATTCCGGCATAGTAAGCATTTCACTGACTGCAGCACGGTCCCTGGTGGGAACGAGTTGAACGATATCTTCTGATAAGCTAGCGTTTTTTAAGCCTATCTTTAGACACTGCATTATAGCAGCTGAAGAATAATAACTCTCCGAGCCCCCGCGCAAGATAGCCGCGTTTCCTGATTTAATGCATAAGCCGCCGGCATCGGCGGTAACATTTGGCCGGGACTCATAAATAATACCGATCACACCAAGTGGCACACGTACGCGTGATATGTTGAGGCCATTGGGTCGTTCCCAAGACTTCAGTACTTCGCCAATTGGATCGGTAAGCCTTGCTATTTGCTCCAGGCCCAATGCCATTGCATCAATTCTGTTGCGGTCAAGTTTTAATCGGTCAAGAAGAGATGGTGCAACTTGCCGTTTTTCAGCAACGCCCATATCTTCCTCGTTAGCGGCGAGCAACTCGGGCGTTTTCGATCTTAAAGCCCCCGCGGATTCTAGGAGAGCTTTATTTTTCTGATCTGGCGTCGCCTGGCCAATAATTTTAACCGCATCACGCGCTTGGTTTCCAATCACAGCCATTTCGTTTGCGATGTCTGTAGTGTCGATACTCTTTGCGACACTCATTGTTCTGATTTCTCCGATTCGTTTGTCTTTATTACCAAATCATCCCGATGGACCATCTCGTCGCGACCACGGTAACCTAGAATACCTTCTATATCACGGCTTTTCCGCCCGCAAATTAATAGAGCATCTTCGGAAGAATACGCCGACAAACCAAGACCTATAATTTCCCCGTCAATTACCCTAATTGATACAACGTCCCCTCGCTCAAAACTGCCCTCAACGTCTTCTACACCCGCGGGCAGCAGACTTTTGCCTAATTTTAGGGCGTCTAAGGCACCCCTGTCGATTGTAATGCTGCCCGACGAGGTTACAGATCCTGCAATCCACCCTTTGCGGGCCGTTAACGGCTCTGATTTAGGAATGAACCAGGTGCAACTGCTGCCTGCTTTTAAACGTTCTATGATATCGGCTGCCTTACCGTCGACAATAGCCATTGAACATCCCGCTGCCATAGCGATTTTAGCGGCTTCCAACTTGGTTACCATACCGCCAGAAGAATATGTGGAAGAAGAATTTCCAGCCATTGCCTCTATTTGGGGCGTTATGTTGTGTACCTCTAAAATTAGCTTTGCCTCACTGTGTTTTTGGGGATCCCCATCATATAAACCATCTACATCGGAAAGTAAGATAAGTGTATCAGCGCTAATCATTTGGGCAACGCGTGCGGCCAGTCGGTCGTTATCACCATACCGAATTTCTTCAGTCGCAACGGTATCATTTTCATTTATCACTGGAATAGCGCCCAAATTGAGAAGCGTCTCTATAGTTGCGCGGGCATTTAAATGTCTCCTTCTCTCTTCAGTGTCTGAAGGAGTAAGAAGAATTTGGGCCACCGTTATGTTGTGGTGCGCGAGAGCTTCTTGCCAGGCATGTGCAAGTCGTATCTGTCCTGTGGCGGCTGACGCCTGTTTTTGCTCAAGTGCAAGAATGCCGGAGGATAGTTCTAAATGGGATCGACCCACCGCAATTGCGCCGGACGATACGACCACAACGGAAGTACCTTGTGACTTTAAATTTGCTATTTCTTTTGCGAGGCCGGTTAGCCAATTATTACGAATCTTACCAGTTTTTTCATCGACCAATAAAGCCGATCCGATTTTAATTATCAGTCTTTTAGACTCACCTATTTGCCGCCTCGACCTATTTTCTACGGTGACCATGGAACAGTCTCCCGCTCGACTGTGCAATCGGCCTCTGCCTCATTCTGAGCGGTTACAAGTTTTCTTAGCGTGCGCAAAGTATTGTTAATCCCGGTTCCGGCGACGCCTGAAATAGTATGTATTTTTTTCCCCGATTCCGCTTCAAGCTCTTTCTTCTTCTCGATAATAAACTCGTCTGGCACTGCATCGACTTTGTTGAGTGCTAATATTTCCGGTTTGTCGGAAAGTTCCGCACCATAAGCGTTTATTTCGGTGCGAATAATCCTCCAAGCGTCCACGACACTATCATGGGTACAATCAATAAGATGCAGCAGTGCACCGCAACGTTCGACGTGGCCGAGAAATCTGTCGCCAAGTCCCGCACCGTGATGAGCGCCATCTATCAATCCTGGAATATCAGCAAAAACCAACTCTGCTTCGTCGATGCTTACCATTCCTAATACTGGATTAAGGGTGGTAAAAGGGTAATCTGCAACTTTTGGACTTGCGCGGGACACGGCGGAGAGGAAGGTCGACTTTCCCGCATTAGGCAACCCCACCAATCCAACATCTGCTATGAGTTTTAGATGTAACCGTATCCAGCATTCTTGGCCTTCACGTCCGCTGTCGGCCCGGCGCGGTGCCCGATTGGTTGCAGATTTGAATTGTGCGTTACCTCGTCCACCCGCTCCACCTTCTAACAGGATAAGTGTTTCGCCGACTTTAGTAAAATCGGCGATTAACAAGTTACTTTCGTCATTAAAGACTTGTGTTCCTAAAGGGACTTTGAGGGTAATGCTTTCACCGGCTGCCCCTGATCGGTTTTTGCCCATACCGTGGCCACCCGTTTTTGCTTTGAAATGTTGCTGGTACCTAAAATCGATTAATGTATTCAGGCCCTCCACAACCTCCACAATGACGTTACCGCCACTGCCACCGTCCCCACCATCGGGTCCGCCATACTCAACGTGGGCCTCGCGTCGAAAACTAACACATCCCGCACCTCCGTTGCCGCTTCGAGCATAAACTTTAGCTGTATCAAGGAATTTCATACCATTTTTAACCGGGTTGGGCGTGTAATAACGTTCGGTGGTGCCCGGCAGAATTTTGTCGTATCTGACCGATTATTTGTACTATTTAGTCGTTAATTCGAAAGTGTGCTCACCAACTTGGAAATATTCAGTTTGCCGGATCAACTGAGACGTATACGCGCCCGCTGGTTTTGGTTTTGAAGGCAACCTTTCCTTCAACTGTCGCGAAGATGGTATGGTCCTTACCCATGCCCACATTATCACCAGGGTGCCACTTTGTACCGCGTTGCCGAAGGATGATGTTGCCTGGAATGACGGCTTCTCCTCCATATTTTTTCACACCGAGACGTCGACCTTCGGAATCACGGCCGTTGCGTGAACTGCCACCTGCTTTTTTATGCGCCATGGTTCAATCTCCTCAAGACTGCGCGTCATAGTTGTCTTTTTACTTTCCCTTCCCCGTAGGTGCCTTCTTTGCCTTTGCGGGAGCTTTCTTTGCCTTTGCGGGAGCTTTCTTTGCCTTTGCCTTTGCCTTTGCCTTTGCCTTGGGTTGGTCATTTTCCGCAGGCGACGCTTCTTTTGGTTTTGACGCTTCGCCCTTTGCTAGAATATCGTTTATTCGTATCACCGTCACCTGCTGGCGGTGACCTTTTGTACGGCGATAGTTTTTACGCCGTTTCTTTTTAAAAACGATAATTTTATCAGATTTTTTTTGTTCCAAAACGGTTGCAGCTACCCTGGCACCGTCAACTCGTGGGTCTCCTACCGTAATGCTCTTACCATCTCCTACTGCCAGTACTTCCGCAAGTTCCACGGTATCGCCTTTGTCACCGTCCAATTTTTCAAC
>JAYZFO010000011.1:0-24384 GCA_036336685.1 Pseudomonadota bacterium | reverse complement strand
TTTTTCTTTGGCATAGGAATACGTTCGATATTTACTGAAAATCCAACGTAGGAATTTTGTAGACCCATCTCTCCTAAAACTGTGGGATGGAGATCGCCGAATGTCGCGAGAACTGCAGACCCAAGGCGAAACACGCCTGATCGTCCAGGATGAAACCATGAAGGAGCGTCCATCGTAATTTGCAATTTCTCTATGGGAGCTCCAGCTGCCTCAAGCGCATTTACGGCGTCAGCCTTGGCATCCCATGCATCAGCGCCACGTGGCTTGGAACTCCAATGTCTGCTACTAATTATACTAGAACGAACCCCAGCCGCCACAACTGCCTGTCCCTCAACATCATCACTGGCATATTCTGGACCAACTTCGAAGAGCGCAACGTCCGAGTTTCCCCGATCTTCATTTTTGCGCGCTGCGTCAAGAAGGTTGGGTAGTATTGATGGCCGCATCACATCTAGATCAGCGGAGATTGGGTTATCAATCACCAAGCCGTCAGCTGAAAACCCAAATAAATCAGCGATCTCCCTCTTCATAAACGAAAATGTGACCGCCTCCATCATACCGCGGGCAGCGAGTACACGCCGAGTTGCTAACTCTCTTCGTTTGATGGCCGACCAAGCTGAACCAGCTACTGTTTGTTCTCTTTCCAGGGGGACCACAGGGATTGCTTCGTATCCGTGGATCCGAAGGACCTCCTCCACAATATCGGCCTCGCCGTCGACATCTTGGCGCCAGGAGGGTACAGTTGTTCTCAAACTTTCACCCTCGTCTACAGGGCTAAAACCAAGGTCAGTGAGTATTTTAACTTGCTTTTTTTGCGGAACTTTAACACCGCCGAGGTGGAAAATTCGTGCCTTTCTAAGACTTACAGACCGTTCCCAATTTGGCATTTTTCCTGCAGTCGAAATGAAAGAACTTTCTCCGCCACAGATTGTCTGGATCATTTCTGTTGCGGCGTGAACTCCCCACTCAGCACTTTGAGGATCAACACCACGTTCAAAACGATAACGGGCGTCAGACATAATTCCAAGTTTGCGGCCGGTTGTCGCCGTGGTAACGGCATCAAATAGTGCTACTTCGAGAAATACATCGGTGGTCTTTTCACTAACACCGGAAGCAGAACCACCCATGATTCCACCTATCGCTTGGGCACCGTTATCGTCCGCTATTACGGTCATGGTTTGATCCAGCTCATACTCTTCACCATCCAGCGCGGCGAGTTTCTCGCCGGGCCGCGCAAGCCTCATTGTCAAGTTCCCGGACAATCGCTTGGCATCAAAGACATGCAGAGGGCGGGCGCGATCGAAGGTAATGTAATTAGTAATATCTACCAATGCGGAAATCGGGCGCAGACCGATAGCTCGCAAGCGTTCTTTCAGCCACAACGGACTAGGCCCATTGTTAAGATTCCGGAAGTATCGACCCACGACCAACGGACAGGCCCTTTCTGACCCTTCGGGAAAATTACGCTGCCACTTGATGGGCGACTCAAAAACACCCTCAAACCTCTTGTTGTCGCTTGGTTTTAAGCTACCCATTCCGGCAGCTGCAAGATCTCTAGCGATACCCCGGACCCCCGAACAATCTTGGCGGTTGGGTGTTAAACCGACATCAATAACAGGGTCACTAAGGCCCATTGCCAATGGCGCTGGCGTTCCTATCGCAGCATCGTTCTTTATTTCAACAATGCCTTCATGATCATCAGAGATGCCCATTTCCCGCTCCGATAAGAGCATCCCATTCGAGTCTTCACCTCTAATTTTACTTTTCGTCAGAGTGAGATCTACACCGGGAATGTAGGTTCCTGGAGAAGCAAAAATCCCCTTTAACCCAGACCTCACGTTTGGCGCACCACAAACGACCTGCACAGGTTCCCCGTCACCAGAGTCCACTATGCAGAGCTGCAATCTGTCTGCGCCAGGATGTTTTCGTGTGGAAATTACCTTTGCGACCTTGAAAGAAGCCAGACGTTCCCCACGGTCTTCAACGTTCTCTACTTCGAGGCCAATCATAGATAGTGTCTCAACAATAGTAGATAACGGTTGTTTCGTATCCAGATGATCTTTGAGCCAATCAAATGTCAATTTCATCAAACAAGACCCACTGCCACGTTGGGAATATCAAGTGGCACAAAACCATAGTGTTTCAACCATCGAATATCGGATTCATAAAAAGTTCTCAGATCGGGAATACCATACTTAAGCATGGCGGCTCGTTCGATTCCCATCCCGAACGCAAAACCCTGATATTTTGTAGAATCTATGCCGCAATTTTCAAGTACATGGGGATTAACCATCCCGCACCCAAGTATTTCGAGCCAGCTAGCGCCGCGCCCAATGGTAAGGCCCCCATCCTCTCGAGTGCACCCTATATCCACCTCAGCCGATGGCTCCGTAAATGGAAAATAGGAGGGCCTAAACCGCACAGGCAGATCATCTACATCGAAAAACGCTCGACAGAATTCTATCAAACAGCCTTTTAAGTGGCCCATGTGAGTGCGTTCATCGATAACCAGTCCCTCAATTTGATGAAACATCGGTGAGTGGGTGGCATCGTGATCTGCTCTAAATGTGCGGCCAGGTACAACTATACGAATTGGGGGTTCCTTGCTCATCATCGTCCTAATCTGGACGGGCGATGTATGAGTTCGAAGTACTTTTCTCTCACCAATTTCATCGGGAGACAAATAAAACGTGTCATGATCCTGACGTGCTGGATGTTCCGGTGGAATATTCAATGCTGTGAAGTTGTTAAAATCAGTCTCTATGTGAGGACCGTCTTCAACCGTAAAACCCATCTCGCAAAATATTGCTACCATTTCTTCTATGGTCTGGCTGATCGGATGTATTTTCCCCTGGGCTACGGGACTCGCCGACAGCGTTAAATCGATTTTGTCTTGGCTAAGACGAGCATCTAACAATTCACCTTCGAGCATTCGTTTCCGGTTTTCGATGGCCTGGACTAGCTCGTCCTTTATCAAATTAAGTTTTTGGCCCGTCTCACGTCGTATTTCAGGCGGCAACTTACCAATTCCCTTGACCATTGCGGTAACAGTTCCAGACTTTCCCAGAATTGAAACACGTAAAGTTTCAAGTTCTGTTACACCTGCAGCATTCACTTGGTCTAGTAGTTCAGCCTTTAACTGATCAAGATTTTCCATAGTAACAGACTAGCCTGGCCATCACTCGCCACTCCAAAAATTCATAACAAAATTTCCCGCTTAATTGGCGGTGTTTAGGGCAGCTTTAACCTGTTCTACCACGATCCCAAAATCGTTGGGTTCTCGGGCCGCCAGATCCGCTAATACCTTACGGTCTAGCTCAATTCCAGCTTTGTTCAAACCATGTATAAATTGCGAATAGGTTAGGCCGTGTTGCCGCGCGCCAGCATTAATCCGTTGGATCCATAGTGCACGAAAATTGCGTTTTTTAACCCGCCTATCACGGTAGGCATATTGTCCGGCCTTTTCTACCTTCTCAACTGCAACACGAAAAACCTTTGAGTTTCGACCGCGATACCCTTTAGCTTTTTTTAAAACTTTTTTATGTCTAGCATGGGTGGTAACACCACGTTTGACTCGAGCCATAACACTTCTCCTTTATCACGCGTACGGCAAATACGACTTTACAATGCGCGCGTCGGCGTCAGCCATGATCTGAGTACCGCGGGAATTCCTCTTCATTTTTTGTGAGCGCTTACGAAGATTATGACGCTTTTTTGCGAAGTTAGACCGGACTTTTCCAGTCGCCGTTGTACGGAAACGTTTTTTAGCACCGCTTTTAGACTTCAGCTTGGGCATTTTTGTCTCCTTTTACATCGCACTAGGCTAATTATGCGGAAAACATCCTAGCAGCCGCGGCATGCCCTTTTCGCCGGACCACTTGCTTTGAGGCGCCGGTTTATACCCAGTCACTATCACAAGCGCAATAGTAACGAGGGTTTTTGCCCCAACTTAAATCATTTTTCACAATACATATTGTTCCAAGCTACACCGCATCTTGAATCCATTCTACGATTTTACTCTTTGGAAGTGCCCCAACCTTGGTCGCTGCAACCTCCCCATCCTTGAATAAAATCAACGTCGGTATACCCCGAACACCATACTTAGAGGGCGTCATGGGATTTTCATCAATATTTACCTTTGCGACAGTTATCGCGTCCGCCATTTCATCTGATATTTCTTCTAACGATGGTCCAATCTGTTTGCAGGGCCCGCACCACTCAGCCCAAAAGTCAACTAGGACAGGACCATCTGCATCGAGCACTTCTATTTCGAATGAATCGTCCGAGACTGCTTTACTGGTCATCACATTCACTTCCATTGTTAGAGAGTTCGCTGATATACAAGGTCACCAATAATCATTAATTGACTTTAATGACACGACTTAAAGGTAAGGTCAGCATATTTTAGGGTCAAGGCCGATATCCGCTTAATGACTGCTTATCTAAAACCATTAATGTCGGGCCATTTGTCCAGATTATCATGCACTCAATATTTTGATTATTGTAGATTTTTTCAAGCAGTGCGTGATAAGTTGCCATTTGCCGTAGATAATCTTCAGAAACCTCGTCAACGGCAACAGGCGGTACGCGATTCGTCTTAAAATCTAGAATTTTTATAATTTTATTTTCGATCACTATCCGGTCTATACGCCCGGAAATTGGGACACTATTTAAAACTCCAACAATTGGGACTTCAGCTCTAGATGAAGGACCAAAAAGAGAGTGACACAAAGGATCGTGCATGACACCCACAGTCTCAGCGACCATTAACTCAATCTGATTATTCGACAACCCGTATATTGATCGTTCTAGAAATTTTCGAGCACAACTCTCCCGGTCGTTTGTTGCGAGGTTTGGCAGGAACTGCAAAAGCCGATGAATAAGCAAACCACGCTGAAAATATTGCTGTTCTTCACTATAGATCGGTGATTGCTCGTCCGCCTGGGGTGCCTCACTAAGCGAGGGGGTCAGTGGTTTAGCAACCTCAGCTTCCCTCAATGCGGGAGTGTCCAACCAGCTTGGTATTGCAGCAAGTTCTTCAGTTTTTTCTTTTTCATCAATATACCGGTCCGGTATTTCCGTCTGCGGTGTTTCGAGCCGCAGCCCTTCCCCCTCCCACGTAAAAGTTGAATCACGTTCCACGCCAATAGGTGATGTAAAGTTAAAGGATTTAGCGAGCGGTTCTAAACCGCGATGCACTAAATTCCACCAGGATGCGGCCGGCACTTTTGGGTAATTGCTGTAACCCGCAACATAAAGCCTATCTTGCGCCCGGGTCATGCCTACGTACAGGAGGCGCCTATATTCCTCATCTTGATGCCTTTGAGAAGCATGGACCAGTTGTTTTGTTTTAGAATCTTGTGTGCGGGAACGGGGTGACCATATCAAAATTTCACTATTTTGTGAGACGAGATCCAGGCTTTTATCCAACTCTTTATTTCCCCAAAGTAAATCAAAAGCCGAATTTGGTGTTTGCACGGTGTCAGCAAGTATTACGATGGGCGCCTGCAATCCTTTTGCACCATGCACTGTCATCACACGCACCTCATCTAACGCCCCCTGATCTAGGTCACGTTTTATTTCGGCCTGCCCTTGCTCGACCCAATGCAAAAAACTTTGCAGTGAAGGGGTATGCGCATTTTCGAAGGAAAGAGAAAGAGAAAGAAATTCATCGATGGGATCATTCGCTTCGTGACGCAACCGTGACAAAAGACTTTCGCGTCCCCTCATCGCCCCCAGCACATATGCAAAAAATTCATAAGGTGGGGCCATATCGGCTCTAGCGTGTATCTCAGAAAGAACCTCAAATGCCTTAGCGTAAGCTTCACCGGAATTTCGTTGGCGAGAGAGTGCTCGCCAGACTGTACTCTTTCTGCCATAGCAAAGTTTGAAAACCTGTTCCTCATCAAAACCAATCAGCGGTCCTTTAAGAAGAGTAACAAGGTTTAAGTCATCATCGGGCATTAAAGCAAACGTCCCGACTGCAATTAAATCCCGGACCGAAATCTGATCGGTGAGGACCATTCGATCAACCCCCGCCACCCTGACCTCATGAGCCTTTAGTTCGCGAATTAAGGTGTCGACAAAATCTGTTCGACGCCGAACGAGGATCATTATATCTCCAGGACGTATGGGTCTGTTCGCACTTGAAAGCCTCTCGCCGTTTCGCAGCCAACCACTAATTGTTGCGGCAATCCCATGCGCAAGCCTCCGAGCGGGCCGAACGATATTCTTGCGTGTCGCCGCGATAGGAAAGTCCGGGCTCTCCTCTCTATCAAGGGGTATTACAGGGGGCCACACTTCTACTAAACCAGCTTGGCCGTTTCGATCGGCGATGTGTTCAATACTGCTGGATGTCACACCTTTTCGAACATTCGCGTCACAAAAAACCGAGTCGACGGCCTCAAGAACAGCCGATGTTGAGCGAAAAGAAACATCCAAAGGAACCGCGCACCACTCCTGTCCAACCGACTTCGCTTTATCTTCAAAATAGTGATTCATGTTTTTGAATTCGTAGGGGGCGGCGCCCTGAAAACTGAAAATCGATTGTTTTTCATCCCCGACCGCAAATATTGTTCGGATCGCCTTACTGGCACTTTCTCCCGAAAAAAATTCATCTACAATCGCCCTAACAACAGCCCATTGATCAGCGTTACTATCCTGCGCTTCGTCAATAAGAACGTGATCAATACCACCGTCCAGTTTATATAAAACCCAGGAGGCTGAGCTTTCCACGAGGGCTCGGGCCTTTAAGATAAGGTCATCGTAATCAAGCAACGCATTTTGTTGTTTGTAGGCTTCATAACGATCTATCAATGAGATCGCGAGTGCGAGAATTGCCTCCGTGCTTTCTGCTGTCCAAATTGCCTTACGCTTTTCCACTAAGGCGCCCACACGTTCAGCTTCACATTGTAGAATATCCGGAACATGCGGATTTTGTTCCGAAATACTTTTACTGATTAAGTTCAAACGTATGGAATCACTTCCGGTCAGATAGGTGCTCGAATAAGTGTCAAATGACGCCACACGGTCGTCCCGAGTAGACTTTAGCCAAGCGGTTATTTTACCACTTTTCTCTCGGTCACGTTTACCTCCTCCACCCAGAAGACACGCTGCTTCATAAAGCTGAGCTTCTCGCTGAGCGTCATTATCGCAAGCGATAAACAGGAGATTCTGAACTGTATCACTGCTCTTGATGTTTAAGAACTTTCTAACTGCGGCTTTTGCACCTTCCAACCCTTTATGTTTCTCTATCAGACGCTTTAAGCGTCCACGATTTGACGATATCGATAATATTAGATCGGAGAACTCGTTTTCGTGTACCCAGTTGGTAACCACTCGAAGCGCGTCGACCAAACCGTCGTCATCGACCGATCGAGCGTGAGTAAGAAGCTCATCTCTCGCCGATTTTAATGCCTCGGCCGAGGTCCGTTCATCCATAACTTCAAAATATGGAGGTAGGCCAGCCTCAACAGGAAAACGGCCAAGCAAGGATTCACAGAATGCATGTATAGTCTGAATCATTAAGCCCCGGGGCGAATCCAATACCATTGAAAACATACCGCGGGCGAGCCGCAACTGTGATACCGTGGGCGTGACGCCCGTAAGATTTATTATGGCCAACTTGAGGTCCGGTTCAGGCATTGTCGCCCAAATACTTAATAAGTGCCTAATGCGATTCTGCATCTCGGCAGCGGCCGCGCGGGTAAACGTTAAACACAGAATCTTGCGAGGTTCAGTGCCCTCTAACATCAATCGTAAAACCCTATCGGCAAGGACTTTGGTCTTCCCGGAACCAGCTGAAGCGGATACCCAAGCCGACATAGTCGGTGTGGCGGCTAAAGTTTGATTAACGTACTTGATTGGATCCCCAACCGTCGGCGGCCGTAAACGTTTCTCAATCACCCGCAACCCTCCACTCCTGAACACGTTCCAAATGATCGTAGTCAGAGTAACGCGGGGCGATAGCAACATCGGGACGCGCTAGATATGGGGTGTCAGGTTGTTCATAGTAATCAAGAAGCGCAAGCAGACCAGGCATGGCTTTCTTTATTAATTCAGCAGGCGGATCCCCAGCCGCCCTTATATAGCCAGGAGGGTCGCCTCCTGACAGTTTCCAGTATGACAATTCTTTGATGTAATTCGGTTTTAAATCGGGGAAAGCACCCTCCATGATCATCATGGCTTCCAGGATTAGTTGCGGAGACAATCCCTTATTTACATCACTCTTTGTAGGAAGCGCGCCGGTTTTGTAGTCGATAACGATGTAACTACCATCCGCCAATATATCAATCCTGTCGGCACGCGCTGTAAGCTTGAATTGGCGTTTACTCCCCCTCAGTAAAAGCTCCCCGCTTACCTCTGTACAGGTGTTTACGCGACCAGAGTGTTGACCATATTCCTGTTCAATAATCCAGTTTGCAATGCGTTCAAAGCGAGGCCACCAGAAGGCCCATATTCCAGGCCGATCTAACCAACGTTCAAACTCTTCTTTACCTATCCTCAAAAACTCCTCTAAAGCGGTTGATCGATCACAGTCTTTTTCTCGGCGAAAAAACCGATCAACGGCGCGATGAATAATAATACCGCGTTCTGCCGCCCCTGCATCGGCATCAATAGGTTCAATAGCACGAAGTCCAAGAATTCTTTTTGCATAAATCTCATAGGGGTCCCTGATGAGTGTTTCGATTTCTGTCACAGATAACCTGTTTGGTCGGGCCGAAATAGGAGGCCTAGGTTCTGGCGCCCGCATTTGGACTGAGGCATGGCGGGAATCTAATTCAGACTGCCAGTTGGCCCATTTTGCTTCCTCGTGTCTCCATTTCGTAAGGACCTCTTGGCCTATTTCGCTTTGTGAAAGGAAGGTTTCAATTCGGGTAACCCAGCGCGCTTGAACCGTTGGAGTGCCATCCATTCGCATAGATCGCGTCACAACCACTTTAGGGGCGGCAACAGCCTGCACAAAATCATGGCCAGTCAGTCCAATTCTCCTTTCCGGCGGAGCCAAACCAAAGCTTTCCCTCATCGGTCGGCTCATCCATGGGTCATTTATCGACTCTGGAGGCCATATCCCTTCATTGAGACCACCTAGTATAGTCAAATCGGATTGTTGCAGGCGCGCCTCCAGCAAACCCCAAATGTGCAATCTAGGGTGTTGCCCATACGCGGCACGAACAACGCCTCCGCTCAATAATACCCGTAATAGTGCAGGCCATTCAGCACCGGATATCGGCGGCAAGGTCGCCACGGCAGACCTAATCTCGTTGATAATTTCAGCTGCGGTTTTTCCGGCCTCTCCAGCCCAGAGGCGCGTAGGACCCGTTTCACTGTCTGAAGAAGCTAGCGTTTCAGCAAAGGTAATATGGCTTTTTATAATTTTTTCTGGTGAAACTTTTTTCATACTTAGCAATTGCGAGAGTGGCTCAGCAGCTTCGGAAAGCCATTCAAACCAAGATATAAGCCCAGCCGATTTTGTTGTTTTGCGTAATATTCCATGGAGGCCGGTGAAACCCGCGCGGGGGCGCGGACCCCTTAAAATGGAAAGCTCCATCTCTCGAACATTCTTTCGAAAAACCGATGGTTGCAACCCGCCGGCGGCGAGCGGATGTTTCAGTGCCGCAAGGAGGGGTATCGGTGATGCCTGACTTGTAATTGCCTCAGCTGTAAGAAGCAGAAAAGTGCCGGGTAATGTTTGAGTAATGGGTGTTCCACCCGAGTCATCAATGTCAATTTTCCAACGTTTAAGTTCCGCCGCGACCCTTCGGGCTAAAGACCTATCGGGTGTTATCAGCGCTGCGGTTTTATCGGTTTCCTCAAGCACCTGACGCAACATCATGGCAATGGTTAATGCTTCTTGCTGCGGTCCGGAGCAAGATATTTTGGTTAAATTATCGAATAGTTTATCGGAGTTTTTAGGCCGTATTTGGCTGTCTAACGTGGGGGTTGGTCGCATGGTTTGGTTGATGACATAGGCGCGACGTTGTGCGTCTTCGTCGGCATCCCAACGAGCCACTTCATTTACCTGAAGATTAAGCCGGTTTAGCAAACGCACCAATCCGTACTGTGGGTGACCAGCTGCAAGCGACGTTATCGTTTGATTATCTAGTGTGGGATCCAATCCCGGCAGCACCACCACGCCTTTTTTCATTTTAGCTACAGATGTAATCAAGTCTGCCGTCGCGGGTATAGTGCCGGTAGTACCTGCCACAATCACGGGCCCGCAGGGTAAATGATTTTCCCAAAACAAAATTTGGGCTTCAATTAAACGGTTTTGTCTATCGGCCGGGTCTATACATCCTTGCTCCTGGAGAACTTCGGGCCAATGCTCGGTCACTATATTTAAAAAGGCCAACATTTCTTGCCAATGCACCGAAAACCTCTCAGGAACAATCTTTCCCAACCCCTCAAAACTAAGGCGTTCTGTTTGCACTTCATCTAATAACTTAGATAGCTCAGAAGCCAGGCGCGCGGCATGGGAAACTGAAATGGACGATTCCTTCGCCATTATCATATTCGCTAGTAAGAGTTGTCGTCGCATAGTAGGCATTACGGGCGGCAAGTGCTCGGCACCGAAAAAAAACCGCTGTTCTCCGCTCAGTATAGATAGTTCTTCTTCATCAATATCTCCTATGGGCACCATATTAGGCAGCAGGGCAGCCTCTCCATTTGTTACACGTAGAAAAGACTCTGCGAAGGCACGACAAGCTCGTCTCGTAGGCAAAAAGATCCGAATGTCCGATAAGTTATGCGCTTGGGCACCAAACCGACCAACTATTCCGCGAGCGAGTTGATCTACAAATGAAGTTCCCGCAGATATATAAAAAACACCGTAATTAGCGTCGGTTGACATTAGTATAGCTGCCTCACGCGCGCGCCTTCCCTCTCCAATAGTTCGGCCTCAACAGTCTTTAGTTCTTGGGGTGTCCCTACATGATACCAACCGGCGTCGTGCACCAATCCATATAAACGGTCTTTGTTTATTGAACGGTCATATAGGACATTCATTGAGAAGGGGGGGGTGGGTGCTGACTCAAATATCCGTGGATGCACTATCTGAACGCCTCCAAATACATATGGCGCAATCTCACGTTCGGGTCGACGTTTTAATCTCCCAAGGGCGTCCATAAAAAAATCCCCCTTTCCAGAGTAACCGGCCGGTCTTACTGTTGGTACTAACAACAGCAAAGCGTCCATCTCGTGCCAATCCCAGGCTTGTGCAAGCCTATATAGGGCTGGCTTAGTTCCATCGCGCCACACAATATCCGCATTAATGATAAAAAATGGATCCGCACCCAGGATTGGTAGTGCATTAGCTACGCCGCCGCCCGTTTCTAACAACTCAGTTTCTGGAGAAACCTTAATTGTTGGTGTATCTCGTGTCTTCAGGTGCAGTTCCACCTTTCTGCGAAGCCAATGTGTGTTGACTACCACACTATCGACGCCCACCTCCTGCAACCGATCAAGCGCTTGATCAAGCATGGCCCGCCCACCAACTTTAATCAGGGATTTTGGCGTAGTAAGTGTAATAGGCCGCATACGCAGTCCCAGGCCAGCCGCTAAAACCATAGCCCTATTCGGCACTGCTTTCGATTCCATCATATTCACCGCGGGGGCCGAGGCGCAGGAATAATTCGCAAGTGTTTTGGAATGTATTCGTCAAACCAATCCTTTAACCGCGCCAAAACTGGGTTTCTGAGACCCTGCTCAAGCAAACGCCATAATCGTGGCGTATGCTGCAGATAAGTATCTTTGCCGTCTCGATCACGCAATCGGGTAAAGATGCCTAAAACCTTACAATGACGTTGCGCAGCAAGAATTGCGGATGATACATCAAACGCGCGAGCATCAATCATTGGAAATGCTTCAAGGTAACGCACATGCATTTTTTCAACCACTGAACTAGACACGTCACGCCGCGCATCTTGAAGCAAAGAAACAAAATCATAACTGACCGGTCCTATCACGGCATCTTGAAAATCAAGAATGCCACAACCACGTATGCCACTCCGCCCTTTAAGAAAAATAAGATTATCAACATGAAAATCCCTTAAGACCAGGCTCGTTGGCACCTCAAACTCTTTAGCAAATAGTTCCTCCCAAATTTTCCGGTAGGAAATCTGTGCTGCGGGCGTAGCCGAAGCCTTCAAAACCGCTGGCAGATACCAATTGACAAGAAGCGCCGCCTCCTCGAAAAACACCTCTTTGGCGTAAGAGGCTATATCTAATGGTAAGGTCTCCTTCCTTATCCGCCGATGCAATTCGACAAGAACGTCGATCGCCAGCATATAGAGCTCTTCGGCCGAAGCGCCGTCGTTCAAGAGGCGCGAAAAGGTGGCATCTCCTAAATCTTCGAGAAGCAAAAAACCCACATCTAAGTCTTTAGCGTAAATTTGTGGTGCACTGAGACCCAATCGTGTGAGTATGTGAGAAACCTTAATGAAGGGGCGCACGTCTTCTCGCGGTGATGGGGCGTCCATTAAAACAGCCGACATCCCGTTTGTCGTTATCCGCTTATATCTCCTAAAGGATGCATCGTGCGCTAATGGTGAATGCGGAACCCCATGCCAGCCGATTTTAGACAGAAACTTATCTATTTGATGGTCTCGGTTATTCATACCTAAGCTGACGAAATATGTGCAATACGTTCGCTCGCATTTCTACCGAAACCTAAATGTATATGTGTTGTATTAGCCGGTAAAAGCTCTTTAATTTGATCGGACCACTCAATAATAGAAATACCGTCCGCAAATGCTTCCTCTATTCCCAGTTCCCAGATCTCTTCAGTCCTTCCCAATCTATAGAGATCAAAATGGTAGATAGCGCCGTCAGGAAATTCGTAATACTGCACCAAGGTGTAAGTTGGGCTGGGCACGTGATCAACTTTGACTCCTTTGAGCTTACCTCGCGCAATAATTAAGGCTCTTGAAAATTCGGTTTTTCCGACACCTAAGTCACCTGTTAAAGCTATGATATCTTTTACAGCGACCCCCTCAGCAAATTCTGTTGCCAGCGAAGCCGTCGCATTTAGATCGGACAGACGAATGGTGCGGTTTCTTAACTGTTTTCCACTACGTATCATAGGAGTGGTTTATAGCTGCCAGTGATTCCTCGCAACGACACAGTATAAAGTTTGGGGAAGAACAGAAACTTCCAAATTATTGGTTTTTAATACCGCACCGTAAAATTAGTCTTGTGATTGGGTTAATATCGGTAAAAGTCTGGCTTGAAAGGCCCAGTCTTAGGCAAACCCAGGTACTCTGATTGTTTTTCACTAAGTTGTGTCAAGTTCACGCCCAATTTTCCGAGGTGAAGCAGCGCAACTTTTTCATCGAGGTTTTTAGGCAACACATATACTTCGTTTTTGTAGTTTTTGCTATTTTCCCAGAGCTCTATCTGAGCAATAACCTGGTTGGTGAATGAAGCGCTCATAACAAAACTGGGATGACCCGTTGCACATCCTAAATTTACGAGTCGTCCCTCTGCTAGAACAATCAACTTCTTACCATCGGGAAACTCGACCTCGTCTACCTGAGGTTTAACATTTTGCCATTTGTAATTTCGTAATGCTTCAATCTGAATCTCGCTGTCAAAATGCCCAATATTACACACTATGGCACGATCTTTCATATCTCGCATATGTTCAAGAGTTATTACATCGACGTTGCCCGTAGCAGTAACAAAGATGTCACCAATTGATGAAGCCTCCTCCATTGTGACAACCTCATAACCCTCCATAGACGCTTGAAGCGCGCAAATCGGGTCAATCTCCGTTATCAACACCCTAGCCCCTTGGTTGCGAAGACTAGCTGCCGACCCTTTACCAACGTCTCCGTAACCCGCAACAACACCCACCTTGCCCGCGACCATCACGTCGGTGGCCCGTTTAATTCCATCAACGAGACTTTCTCTACACCCATAAAGATTATCAAATTTAGATTTAGTAACAGAATCATTAACGTTTATAGCGGGAACAAGGAGTTCACCGTTCTGTTGCATTTCGTACAGGCGATGGACCCCTGTTGTAGTTTCTTCTGATAAACCTCTCACATCTTTGAGTTTCTTAGGATATTTTTCGTGCAGTAGCTTCGTAAGGTCTCCACCATCATCAAGTATCATGTTTGGCGTCCAGTTATCAGGACCTTCGATAGTCTTCTCTATACACCACCAGAACTCTTCCTCGGTTTCACCTTTCCAAGCGAACACTGGAATGCCCGTATTTGCGATAGCAGCAGCGGCCTGGTCCTGCGTCGAGAATATATTGCAGGAACTCCACCTGAGAGTCGCTCCGAGCGCCGTCAAAGTCTCAATCAGTACAGCAGTTTGAATCGTCATATGCAGGCACCCTACTATGCGGGCACCTTTTAGCGGCTGAGAGGCCCCGTATTCCTCCCGCAATGCCATTAACCCTGGCATCTCAGTCTCAGCAATAGCGATTTCCTTCCTGCCCCATTCGGCGAGAGACATATCCGCCACTTTGTAGTCATTTCCTACGCCCATCAGCGCACTCCAGTTTCAGTTAGGTATTGATTTATCGTATGTGTTTGTGAGTTGATATTTGGCAAATGTAATTAAGCTACATATCAGACTAAGCGATGCTTGTAGAGGCTGATATATCAAAGATACCATTGGTAAATCAAGGATATGCATAAATGACCCATTGACCAGCTAAGGTCTAGCGACATTACATGTCGTGAAGCGACCCACAACTAAAAGCCATCTAAACTTGTTATATAGCATCCCTTTATAATCATATTTCTATTGCTCCTTCAAACTCTAAAAATAGGATCCACTAAAGTGTTCTGGAGGATAGTCAGCCTATCGTCCCCGTTCTATGTCTCGATGGCCGATGTTGGTGTGTTCCCCCTGGTCGCCTAGCCAAGCTCCAAGCCTTTCCGCTAGGTAAACCGACCGGTGTTTTCCGCCAGTGCAACCGATTGCAATAGTCAAATAGCTTTTTCCCTCCTCAACAAACCTTGGCAGCAAAGGGATGAGTAGGGTAGTCAAATTTTGAAAATAAACTGGAAAATCACGATCATCTTTGATGTAGTCTCCAACTGGTTTATCAAGTCCAGTTTTATTAGATAGAGCCTTCTCGTAATGCGGGTTTCTCAAAAATCTCACATCAAATACAAGGTCTGCCTCTGGAGGTATGCCGTGGCGATATGAAAAAGAAATAACGGATATCGGCAAGCGAGGTGGACCACTTAGAGCAAATACTATCGTGAGTTGACGTTTAAGATCAGCAACTGACATTTCCGTTGTATCAATAACCAGATCGGCTTTCTCACACAAAGCTTTAAGGATTCGGCGTTCAAGCTTAATTCCCTCCACTACCCGGCGGTCGGGTGCAACAGGATGTCGCCGTCTCGTCTCAGAAAAGCGTCTAAGAAGTACGTCTGACGCACAGTCAAGGAATAGTATACGTAGACGAAAATCGTTTATTTGTTTTAATTTGTCTAACTCTTTAATAAAGAGCTTTGGATCAAAATCCCGCGTCCGAACATCAACCCCAAGCGCAAGGGGCCTCGCAGCACCAGAGCTTCCGTTTAAAATATTAGGCAGTAGAGCTCTTGGCAGATTATCAACCGCCTCGTAACCCAGGTCCTCTAGTGCCTTTAATGCGCTTGAACGGCCAGCACCTGACATTCCTGTTACTATTATAACAGGTGGCGGAGGTGCAATCGCACCAGAACCAGCAATGCCCGAATCAAAAGAGCTACTCATCTAACCATGCGACCATCCGCATAAAGGGATATTAAACATAACGCGATAAGCTGTAACAAATTAAATATTTTTTTATTGGGCAATCTCGGGCAACCGCACCACAAATCTAGCACCCAAGCATTTTTCCTCTATATCATAAATGTTTTCTGCGTGAATTGTCCCACCATGTGCCTCCACTATCTGCCTTGAAATGCTCAGACCTAATCCAGAATGCTGTCCAAAACTCTCTCGGTCCGGTCGTTCAGAATAGAAACGCTGGAAGATTTTATTAAGGCTTTCACTCGGAATACCGGGGCCCTGATCTTCGACAATAATTGCTGCGAATGTATCCTCTTTTCGCAAGGAAAGTTTGATAGTGCCACCCGGCGGCGTAAAGGATTGCGCATTGCTTATTAGATTCTGAAAAACTTGCACTAACCGACCCTCGAGGCCCTTTATAATTAACCGCGACACACCCTCTTCAAGAGAAATATATAAATGAAAACTAGAATCGCCATTTTGTTGAGCTGTCACCTGGTTCACTTCAACTAACGTTGGCAAGACTCTAGCGAGGTCAATACGTTGCATTTTGCCTCGGGCCAACTCCACATCCAGCCGCGAGGCATCAGATATATCACTGATCAAACGATCTAGCCGTATTACATCTTCCTGAATTATATCCATTAAAGCATTCTGTTTTTTTGGATCCCGCACCCTTGCGGCAGTTTCAACTGCGCTTCTAAGGGAAGTGAGAGGGTTTTTGATTTCGTGTGCTACGTCAGCGGCAAAACTCTCGTTGGCTTCCATTCGTTGCCAAAGAGCCACTGTCATCTCGCGGAGGGATCCAGAAAGGTCGCCGATTTCATCCCTTCGTTTAGTGAAATCTGGAATAGATTCAGCACTTCCATGTCCCGTCCTAACTATGTCGGCTGCTGCGGCCAAACGCCTGACTGGCCGGCCGATGGTTCCCGCAATATACAATGACAGCAGAATAGTCCCAGCAAGAACAACAGCAAATACCATTAATATGTCGGAGCGGTAGCTACGTACTGCAAGATCAATTTTTGTAGCTTCGGAAGTAAGAAGCAATGCTCCAAAGACATGTGTTCTTCCAAAGCGATAGATTGGAGCCGCCGCAACCAATAATAATCTCCTATTGAGCATCACAACGGGCTCTTTGACTTTTTTACCACTCAACGCGGCCGCTATAAGGGGCTTTTCAAAAAGCGCGAATAAATTCTTTGAGGACGCAACCCTATTTTTGGTTTTCTGTCCCATGTTAGGAAAAACGACTCTGTAAAACCAATTTTCTATTCTTGTCGAAAAATCATCGTTTTTGGTTGGCGATAACGCCTGTATTTCAACGCTGCGTTTGCCGCCACCGCCCGCTAGAACTCGAGTATCCGAAATTTTTAAAAATTTGTGGCCAGTAATTTTTGTACCTATTGACTTGTAGACACGTGCTCTAGTGTGTCCCGCTGTAAGCATTGGACGCAACATAGTGCCCGCTACACTGGGACGAATAAATTGTTCACCATCCGACCTGGTTCCAATAGCCCCTTCCCCAAGCGCACCGGCAAAGATTTCCGACTGCGTCTGTAGAGCGTCGAGTTCCGCCTCAATCAACCCTTCTCGGTATTCATCAAGATATAATATACCAGCCACCAGTATTGCCAGAGGAAGTATATTAACTGTAATAATACGGCGCGTTAGCGGTGAGAAAATTCGAATTGTCATTTACTGACGCCAAGAGTGGTCTTTGGGTCATTAGTCTGTTCGAAAACGGTACCCAATTCCATAGAGGGTTTCAATCTCTGCAAAGTCAGAGTCAGTAGCACGAAATTTCTTTCGTAAACGCTTGATATGACTATCAATGGTCCTGTCATCGACGTAAATTGCTTCGCCATACGCTGCATCCATCAACTGATCACGCGATTTTACGAAACCTGGACGGTGCGCAAGTGTTTTGAGTATGAGAAATTCTGTCACTGTAAGATCAATACTTTTATTTTTCCAGGAGCACCCAAAACGAGCAATGTCCAAGTACAAATCTCCCCGCACTATTGGAGGATCCCCATCATCATCCGAATTCTCGTCCTCAATCTTCTTATGCCGTCTTAACAATGTACGAATGCGTTCGAGTAAAAGCCTTTGTGAAAAGGGTTTTTTAATATAGTCGTCGGCACCCAGTCTTAGCCCAAGGATTTCGTCAACCTCATCATCCTTAGAGGTTAAAAAGATAATCGGCAATTTAAATTGACGCCGCAAGCGGGTTAAAAGTTCTATACCATCCATCCGCGGCATCTTGATATCGAGTATTGCAAGATCGACAGGCCGTGAAGTTAGGCCGCTAAGTGCTGAATACCCGTCAACATAGCTATGAACGCTGTATCCCTCAGCCTCTAAAGTCATGGAAACCGACGTCAGTATATTTCTGTCATCATCTACCAACGCGATATTTGGGCGAGCGGTCATGATATAATCCCAAGCGTCATAAAAGGATGTTTAAAAGAAAATTAGGGCGGAAATGGGGCATGATAAACTCACAAAGCAAATATTCAAATACCATAGATCAGCGTCAATGTGTTCCCTTACACAATATTAGGCTATCTCGTGTAGGTTGACCGAAAAAAGTGCCGTTTGCTCAACAGAATAATCTTGGTTTCACCCTATGAAGTGATAAAAAGGCGCAAATAACCTGAACTGAGCGTTTGACTCCTCCATAACCAAAGGTATTTTGCTTCCAATATAACTTCGCAGAGAAGGGGTTTTTGGTTGTATGTTTGTTTGATGAACCGGCAATCGCTTTTCCCGTTATGCTCAGGAGGTATTTTTGGACCACACCGGACGCCCTAGCTCTTTCGGACTAGAGAACCACGGGCTGGAAAACATAAGTCGCGCTCACTGGAACCTCTCCATCCCTGCACTTTATGCACATTCTCTCCGCCGAGGAGAAAGCGAATTAGCAGCAGGCGGCGGGCTGGTGGTAACCACCGGACAATACACGGGACGCTCACCGAAAGATAAGTTTATCGTCGACGAAGCTGCCAACACAAAAAATATTTGGTGGGGACCCGTTAACAATAAAATTTCGGAACAGCATTTCGACATTATGGGCAGTCGATTGCTGGCATATCTTCAGAATAAGGAAGTCTTTGTTCAAGATTGTTACGCAGGTGCTGACCCCGATTTTCGGATTAAAGTTCGTGTTGTAACGGAGCAAGCTTGGCACAGCTTGTTTGCTCAAAACATGTTTATTAGTCCAGAACCAGGCGATCTGGATAATTTTGAGCCTGACTTCACGGTGCTGCACGCACCAAACCTCCAATCCATACCATCGGTGGACGGGACCCGATCTGAGGTTTTTGTGATGTTAAACTTCTCAGAACAGCTCATTCTTGTTGGAGGATCTCACTACACAGGGGAAATAAAGAAAACAATTTTTTCCGTTCTTAATTATTTGCTACCCGCACAAAATGTGCTGCCTATGCACTGCTCTGCAAATATAGGTGAGAAGGATGATACGTCTATTTTCTTTGGGTTATCGGGAACCGGAAAAACGACGCTGTCCTCTGATCCAACGAGAACTTTGATCGGAGACGATGAGCATGGCTGGTCAGCGAATGGGGTATTCAACTTCGAGGGTGGTTGTTATGCAAAAGCGATAAACCTATCAAGTGAGGCGGAGCCAGAAATACATGCAGCATCGTTGCGTTTTGGGACGGTGCTCGAGAATGTCACGTTACACCCACTGACTAAATACCCAAATTTTGACGATGACTCTTTAACTGAAAACACCCGTTCATCATACCCCCTACATTATATCCCCGGAACTAGTGCGACCGGAATGGGGGGACATCCGGAAAATATTGTGATGCTCACCGCAGATGCATTCGGTGTGCTACCGCCAATAAGCCAATTGACGGCAGACCAAGCGATGTATCACTTTCTCTCCGGTTATACAGCGCGCTTGGCTGGCACAGAACGCGGGGTAGACGAGCCCCAGGCCACCTTTTCTACTTGTTTTGGTGCGCCATTTCTCCCTCGACATCCGACGGTATATGCAAAATTGCTGGGCGAAAAAATTGAAAAACACGGAGCAAAATGTTGGCTGGTAAACACTGGATGGAGCGGGGGCTCGTATGGCACCGGTGAGCGCATGAAAATAGCGCACACCCGTTCCATGGTTCGTGCGGCTGTAGAGGGCAAACTGGCTAGTATTTCAGTCGCACCGGACCCAAACTTCGGTTTACTGATCCCAGAGAATGTTCCTGATATCCCAAAGAAGGTACTAAATCCAAGGGAAACATGGGCTGATAAATCTGGCTACGACAGCACAGCACGTGAACTTGCCAAACGTTTCCAAAATAATTTTGAACAGTTTGAAAATTCTGTTACCGATCAGGTGAAAGCCGCGGGTATCTACGTGGCTGCATAGACATTTCTGCGAAATAAAATAAGCATCGAAAAGTTTGTTAGGTTACCAAATCTCGCTGCACCTGGTCTTTTATGAGACGGTTAATATTGCTTAATCTCTTATCGACCCAAGTGATCCGATCACCAACACCCCCATAAATAAGTGGCCTATCATTCCGTATGACCGCTAACCGATCTTCTAGACAAGCCCGCATTTACAACACAATTAACAGGAAGAAAAGTTTACTTAGTGGGCCTCATCCCAATTTTTTCCGATACCTACTTCTACAACTAGAGGCACGTCGAGCTCTGCAGCAGACTCCATTGTGGCTCTGACCGTTCTGGCGGTGTCCTCAATTTCCTCGTCAGGGACCTCAAATATTAGCTCATCATGCACCTGTAATAACATTTTCGCGTGTAAACCCGCATTCTTCAGTGCGTCAGGTAATATAATCATGGCTCGTTTAATAATGTCAGCCGCCGCACCTTGAAGTGGTGCGTTAATTGCAGCCCGTTCAGAAAAATTTCGTCTGGCAGGATTTTTGTCATTGATCCCTGGAGTGTGACATTTCCGTCCAAATATGGTGCGGACAAACCCGTTTGCTCGAGCGAAAATCTTCGTTTGCTCCATATATTCTTGTATACCGGGGAATTTCTGAAAATAACTTTCAATATATTTCTTCGCTTCCGTTTGCGTGATAGCGAGTTGTCGAGCAAGTCCAAATGGGCTAATACCATAAATGATTCCAAAATTTATGGCTTTAGCGCGATTACGCTCCGAGGGTTGCATGGCGTCCAAAGGCAAGCCAAATACTTCACTTGCTGTCATCGAGTGGATGTCTAAATTTTTACGAAAAGCACCCTTAAGCGCGTCAATCCGAGCGACGTGGGCCAGCAGACGAAGCTCGATCTGAGAATAGTCTGCGGACAAAAGAACGTGACCCCGTTGAGGCACAAATGCCTGGCGTATTTTGCGCCCCTCCTCCGTCCTAATTGGTATATTTTGGAGATTGGGATCAGTGGAAGAGAGGCGGCCCGTCGAAGCGATCGCCTGAGCATACGATGTATGAACTCTGTTGGTTTTCGGATTAATTTGCCTTACCAAGGCTTCTGTATATGTACTTCTTAACTTAGACAATTGTCGCCAATCCAGAACTCGACGCGGGAGTTCGTGTCCCTGGTTCGCTAGCCCTTCAAGTATCTCGGCCCCCGTTCCATAGGCCCCGGTTTTAGTCTTTTTACCCCCCTCTATTCCCATCTCGTCAAACAAAACCTCACCGAGCTGTTTCGGCGAACCAATATTAAACTCCCGACCTGCAAGCAGGTATACTTCATCTGCAATATCGACCGTTCGTCTCTCCAAATCCACCGACAGGTTTTTCAAGAAAGGGGCATCTACGATAATTCCCGTCCATTCCATCTGGGATAGCACAGGGATCAACGCACGCTCCAACGTCTCGTAGACGCTGGACATCTTCTCCGTTGCAATACGTGGTTTAAGTAATCGATACAGCCTGCCCGTCATGTCGGCGTCCTCGGCGGCATAGTCCAACGCCTTGTCCAACGACACCTCAGAAAATGGAATCTTATTTCTACCAGTGCCAGTAACATCCGAATATTTAATGTTATCGTGGCCGAAATGTAATTTTGCTAACTCATCAAGGCCGTGGCCATGGGCACCGCCCTCGAGCACGTAAGAAAGCAGCATGGTATCATCAACCGGTGCTACGGATACGCCATAATGGGCCATTATTTGCATATCATATTTGATATTATGGCCAACCTTGAGGATCCCCGGATCTTCCAGCATCGGCTTTAATAACTCAATTGCTCTATCAAATGGTATCTGGTTCGGGGGGGAGACAGGCAGCCGATCAACGTCGCTAAGTAGTAGTTCTCCTTTATTCGCATTTGCGGGAGAAACATGGGCTAACGGTATGTAACAAGCGTGGCCTGTTTTAATTGATAACGACAGACCAACAAGTTCGGCTTGAATTGAATCAAGTGACGTCGTTTCCGTGTCGAAAGCCACAACGCCGCCATCAGCAATTTTTTCAAGCCAAACGACTAAAACCTCCTCACGTTCAACCAATTCAAAGTTGGGACCGTCAGATTCCGCGTCAATTTGTGTAGTAGAAACCTCCGCATTTAGTCCAAACTGGGAGTAGGCACGGGCTAACGCTGTTTTAAAACCCTGCTCTTCTAGAAAGGGTATGAGGACCTCTGGGTCGGGAGAACTAATTCTAAAATCCAGAATGTCTTGATCCAACGGGACATCGTCCCGCAATGAAACCAAGTCACGGGAAATTCGCGCAAGCCCCGAATTATCAATCAGACTTTCACGTCTTTTTGGCTGTTTTATCTCATTTGCTCGTTCAAGGAGCGTTTCAAGGTCACCGTATTCGTTAAGAAGTTGTGCGGCTGTTTTTACTCCTATCCCGGGGACTCCGGGAACGTTATCAGTCGGATCTCCCGCAAGCGCTTGAACTTCAATAACCTTTTCCGGACCCACCCCAAATTTTTCGTAAACTTCAGTTGGTCCGATAAAGCGGTTTTTCATTGGATCCATCATTCGAACTTTCGGACCAACGAGTTGCATAAGATCCTTATCCGACGAGACAATGGTGACTTCTAAGCCGTTTTCCACTGCCACTCGCGCATATGTCGCAATCAAATCGTCAGCCTCAAAACCACCCTTTTCTACACACGGTATGTTGTGGGCCCGTGTTGCCTCTCTAATCAGATCAAATTGAGGAATCAGTTCTTCGGGCGGGGGTGGGCGGTTAGCCTTATATTCAGGATAGATTTCAGAACGAAACGTTTTGCGTGCAGTATCAAAAATGACCGCCAAAAACTCGGCATTGGTATCCTCAACAAGCTTAGTTAGCATATTAGTAAAGCCGTACACCGCATTGACGGGCGTGCCGTCGGCACGTGACATAGGGGGTAAGGCATGAAATGCTCTAAAAATATAGGCAGAGCCATCCACTAGATAAATTGTTTTTCCCTCAGCTAATCTATTGGCTTCAACCATCATGGTCATTCTTTCAGTTAAAAATCGATATACAGAATGCAAAAACCTGAAGAGAGAGTCGAGAATTTGATCGCCCAATTCAAATCAAACACGAACTGAGATATTAAAATCAGCGAACCACAACTTAGAATATGCGGTCATAGACCTTATCCCGCAGATCTCTTTTAAGTATTTTACCAAAATGGCTCCGCGGTAACGCCTCCAAAAATGCTATTCGCTTTGGCACCTTGTAGCCGGAAAGACCTTGGCGTCCATATTCATATAATTCCGCTGCGAGGCGGGCGTCATCGATATCAGGATCGCTTTTGGCAGCAACCAACATTATAGCCTCCCCCCACTTTGCATCTTCTACTCCGACGGCCGCACACTCTGTGATGTTGGGGTGTTCCATATATACCGCCTCCACCTCCACAGATGGCACAGTTTCGCCGCCAGTGATAATCACATCTTTCGAGCGATCAACAATACTCACCCTGCCATCATCGTCCATTATTCCGATATCGCCAGTAAAGCACCAATGAAGCCCTTCGGGATCATTCTTTATCTGGCGCCACGTAATTGCACTTACTTTGTCGTTCTTGTTATAACGAAGTGCCGTGTTGAACCCGCGCAGAACAATATGTCCCTGTCGGTTTCGGGGCACTGGGTTGTCATCATCATCGAGAATACGCAATCGCGTATCTATATGTGGTTCCCCAACACTATCGGGATAGAGCAGCAACTCACCCGGTACCTGCGTCGCCATGTTTATACTTTCGCTCAATCCCGCGGCAGCCATTATCTCTGATTCGGGGAACACCTCCGCGAGCTTGTGTCTAAGAGCGGGTGGTGTCGGCGCCGAAGTGCTTACAACGACTTTGGGCTCTGTAACTGGAATTCCGTCCCATGCCTGATAAATAGGATTAATTACTGCTGGGACCAGTTGAAGGTATTCGATCTTTCTTGTCTTAATTTCCGTGATATAGGCATGCCCGTTAAAAGACGGTTCTGCAGGAAAAACTACGGTACCCATCCGCCAGAAAATGGGCAACATGCCCCAATCCATCCCGGCAGCATGGTACGTAGGCATAATCATGATCGTGCTCCATCCCCGGCGCACATTGAATTCAGATATATTTCCGAGAACGGTAAAATAAACGCCAACGTGACTGTGTAGTACACCCTTGCTCATTCCGGTAGTACCGCCAGTGGACACCAAGCGCACGGGGTCATCCAGCGATGTAACAACTGGA
>JAYZFO010000010.1:0-9916 GCA_036336685.1 Pseudomonadota bacterium | reverse complement strand
TCAATGCGAGTTCCATCGCGCTGACAAATGAATAATGCACCACACCCCTGTTGCATTCAATTATTTAATTCCGGTTACCCACAGATAAACCTTTTTTCTCGGGGATAACCGCGGGATAAGTACATACGCTAGCGTATGGGGCTTTTAACACATTTCCATAATTAACTGCATAGAAAGTGGCACGGTACTAAAGACCATCTAAATCTTATTGCTACAGTGTCTTTTACCTGACCTATTCTGCGGGTTGGAAAAAGCCTGCCGCGGTATACTGATTTGGCCAACCTTCTTCTATTTCTAAAGCACGCGCAGCATGAACTGCAAAATATGGATCAAACAATTGACCCTTTGCCATGCAGCAGAGATCCGCTTTACCTTCCGTTATAACGTCGTTGATTTGTTTAGGCCCCCCAACGTTTCCTACTGTCATTGTCGGTATACCGGCTTCTTTACGCACGCGTTCACTGAATGGGGTTTGGAACAATCCGTCTGCCCGTGGTCGAGGGTCATCGGTGACGTTGCCACTCGACACATCTAGGATATCTAGGCCTATTTCTTTCATCATTTTTCCGATTTGCACGGCGTCGTCGACCTCGGTGCCCCCTTCAACCCAATCGTAAGCCGAGATTCGCATCGAGATTGGTTTTTCTTCTGGCCAATTTTCGCGGACTGCATTGTACACGGAAATGGGAAATCGCATTCGGTTTTCCAGTGGTCCACCAAACATGTCATTACGTGTGTTCGATAGCGGAGAAATAAAACTAGATATTAGATAACCATGTCCGCCATGAATTTCTAACATGTCGAAGCCTGCTTCTTCCGCCCATATCGCACCTTGCGCAAAGGCTTTTTGAATGCGTTCCATATCGTCTTCATTCATTTGCCTAGGTATTTGACTGTCCGCAGAGAAAGGTATGGCTGAGGGGCCTAGAATTTCCCACTCTTCAGTGGTGGGGAGCGGTCCCCCGCCTTTCCATGCAACTTCACAACTTGCTTTACGACCCGCGTGGGCTAATTGCAAAGCGATTTTCGCATCCGAATGCATATGAACAAAATCGACAATCCGTCCCCATGCGTCTACGTGTTCCGGTTTATAAATACCAGCGCACCCGGGTGATATTCTTCCTTCTGGGGAAATATTAGTCATTTCTGCAATTATTAGCCCGGTTCCTCCTATGGCGCGGCTCCCAAGATGGACCAAGTGCCAGTCATTAACTGTTCCATCAATCGCGGAATATTGGCACATCGGGGACATTACGAGTCGGTTTGTTAATGTTAGATCTCGCAGGGTGAACGGCGAAAACATTGGATTATTAGTCATTGCTGGCTTTCTGTTAGAGTACACATTCGAATACCAATTTCAGGGCAGTCTAAAGAGGTTTGTTTCTGCTTTTATCCCAAGCTTCTTCCATGAATATATTTGATGGGCGCGTTACGTCTAGTACCTTTCGGGCAGCTTCAGCCCCCGCTATTGGGAGATTGTCGGCGTCAAGAACGCCAATTTGCTTTAATGCAGAACCTTGGTCCCAATAAATGTGTTCGTGGCACACTTTATCTCCTCGGAATTTAACTATGAGGACCGTTGCGAGTTCCACATAACGCTCTGTTGGTGGAATGCCTGGAAAATATCGGTCAAGCACTTGGTCGTGTTTAAATCGGACAACCAACTCAATTACGACGCGGTCCGGTCCTAGTGTGTGCGATACGGTGATGCTTTCTCGATCAAGGGAATTTTGGTCCACGAAATGATATTTGTAAAAACGTTTTAACATTTCGTGTCCCACGCCGCCCGCAAGAGTTGCTACGTGGTTGACGTATGGTTCTTCAATCATTGTCTCCATAGTCGCGTCCACATCGCGTGTCTCAAATTCGTGACGAATATGGTCAGCAAAAAGAGCAACGTAGTCATAATACGGGCCAACCAATCGCCGCACTAACTCGAGAACACGGGAGTGGGCCAGGCCGTCTATACGAGCATCAAAATGGGGGCTTCTGGGTAGCGAAAAGCCGGGCTTGGCTTCAGGCCAGAGGAAAATACGTGAGCCATTTGGTCTATCTATCGCGTGTTCTGCTTTTTCTGCCTCGGCTGAAGCACTGCTTGAATTCTTGGTTCCAAAAAGAAAAATTACGGGGCAAGGATATTTATCCGATGAACCAAGTTTAGCGAGATTTAACGCGTCGAATGCGGCGATCGCCCGAAAACAAGCTGCTACACTCAGAACCGCCGGCACCGCCGTTCCGTGTGCAATACAAACAGGGTCACTTATGCACCCTGGCTGTATCGAGAGTGTTTTAGCGGCCTCTGTGACGTCGGATCCTTCCGTTAATCCTTTAAACCCGAGGACAGCGTATCCCTCCGCGGCAAATAGCCGAATTCGGTCCTTTAGAGCGTCCAACTCTGCCTCTTGGCCTAAAACCATCAGTAGACCGGGGCCAAACCCAGATGGGTGAACAGCAAAATAAGAAGCTCTATTGCCGTCTTTTATTTGGACGAGGTCTTCCGTCGAAGAAACTGAATTCATAGCTTTTCCCTACCTTTGGTATAGCAGAATACTGGTATATTGGATGTTTCGGAATATATTTGGCGATTGTTTGCCGTTGGAAGGCATTGGTTCCTCTTAGTCGTGCCCAATTTATTTGAAACCTCAACTGCGGTGAGAGTAAAGGCATTTTTGTTTCTTGATGAGGGCGCTGCGTTTCAGCCGTCAAAATTTGACGGCCGAAAAAAATCACGTTTACAGCCTTTTAACGTTTTTTCGAGGACTTTCCTAAAAGACAGTGTTTTTGACAAATTGAAAAAATATTCGTTTTCTGGGGGATTAATGGTGCCGCCGGACAGAATTGAACTGTCGACCCCACCCTTACCAAGGGTGTGCTCTACCCCTGAGCTACGGCGGCAATTGAAAGGCGGCAAACAATGGCATCGATACTAAAAATGTCAACTACACGAGTTGTTATCTGAGGTATAAGAGTCCATGCGGGAAACAAAAACTAATATTGGTGGCAAGAAAAAGGACCGTCTTGACCGCGAAGCGCGAGCTCTCCGTGAAAATCTTTTTCGGCGTAAGGAACAGGAACGAGCAAGAGAAGGTCAGAAAGTGGGCACGTCAAAGAAAAAACCTTCGGATAGGGAAGGTGAGAGATAGCCAGCACTCTGGCCCTCAACGCTATACCACGATATAAGTCGCGGCCGGTATACAGGATTTTATGAAAGCCGTGCTTTAATGTGTGTAACAGCAAAGCCCTCGTTTTGAACAATGGATCAGATTGTGATTCAGGGCGGTGAAAGGTTAACAGGCGAAATAACCGTGAGTGGGGCCAAAAATGCTGCGCTGCCACTTATGGCCGCCAGTCTGCTTAGTGCAGAGCCAATAACATTGTCTAACCTTCCAAAGCTCGCAGATATAGAAACAATGCGTGTGCTGCTTCAGCAGCACGGGGTGTCTATAGAGGAAACCGACCCGCAAAATTCGGATATTTCCCTTTGCCTAAATGGCGCTGGTGTTACTAATACTGTGGCACCATATGAAGTAGTTCGGCGCATGCGCGCGTCAGTTCTTGTTCTTGGTCCGCTTTTAACGCGTTTTGGGGAGGCCAGAGTATCGCTGCCCGGCGGCTGTGCAATAGGAACTAGACCGGTAGACCTACATATTAAAGGTCTGGAGAAACTCGGGGCAGAAATAGTGTTGGAAGGCGGTTACGTGACAGCGCGCGCGCCTAAGGGCCTTGTTGGAAACGTATTTGAATTTCCTTTTGTTTCCGTGGGCGCAACAGAAAACCTTTTGATGGCGGCTACCCTCGCGAAAGGTGAGACCGTACTTATTAATTCAGCCCTAGAACCGGAAGTTGGCGATCTTGCAAGGTGTTTAATAGGCATGGGCGCGGAGATTGAAGGGGTAGGGTCGCATAGACTTACTATCCAAGGGGTATCAAATTTGAGCGCCGTCGATCATGTTGTAGTCGCCGATCGTATTGAAGCTGGCACCTATGCCATGGCAGCTGCGATAACGGGTGGAGAAATTATTCTTAAAAAGTTTGAGGCAGAAACGCTCGAATCTGTCTTTGAACTTCTAATAAGTGCGGGAGTGGAAATTACTAGTGCTGCCGAGGGGACCATTGTTAGGCTTGGTGAAAATGGTCTGCGGGGTATTAGTGTTGCGACGGAGCCATTCCCCGGCTTTCCTACAGACTTGCAAGCACAGATTACAGCATTAATGACTGTTGCTAGGGGGGTGTCCAATATTACAGAAACTATTTTTGAAAATCGTTTCATGCATGTACCCGAATTAATGCGAATGGGTGCCGACGTCAGTATAAATGGAGCTTCAGCCCTGGTGAGGGGAGTTGATTCTCTTAAGGGTGCGGAGGTAATGGCTACAGATCTAAGAGCTTCGTCTTCATTGGTTCTTGCGGCATTAGCGGCTAAAGGTGAAACCGTCATTCGCCGTGTTTATCATCTTGACCGAGGGTACGAACGTATTGAAGATAAACTTTCGGCCTGTGGCGCCCTGATAGAGCGGGTAAAAGGCGACTAGGCAGGTAAAGGAGAGGCTCTTATGTCGGAGAGCAACCTTAAGCTGGCGGCAACTGATGCGGAGGATCTTGCTGTGTTGTCAGTGTTGCTGCAGGACGCGGTAGTCCCGATGAGTGAAATGATTTATCTGGCCGACGAGAGTCGCTTTGTGTTAGTAGCTAATCGATTTCGTTGGGAAGCAATAAACAACGACGGCGCAGATAGCAGAGTTTACGAGCGTATAAAGTGTGGGCTGACTTTTGACAGGGTCATTCGCGTCAGAAGACGCAAGGTAAATACAAACGCCAGAGAGCGAGTTCTAGAGCTTTTGGCCCTGGACGTTTCAGATGAGTATGTAGACTTGATTTTTGCCGGCGATGCGGTAATCCGGCTTTATGTGGAGAGAATATTGTGTCATGCGGAAGACTTTGGTGATCCGTGGCCGACCCAATGGCGACCCGACCATGACCTGGAAGATGGCTAAGTAAATGCAAATGAATCAATTGCCTGTGGCTGGAAATAGCGAGGAAGATGAAGACAATCGGCTGCGTTTAGCTGTCCCTCGTGGCCGAATTTTGAATGAACTTATTCCTTTGCTAGCCCGCGTCGGCGTAGAGCCCGAGGCCTCGTTTTTTGAGTCGGGGGAGCGAAAACTAGAATTTCCTACTAACATCGCAAATCTTTCGATACTTCGCGTTCGCTCCTTCGATATCGCTACGTTTGTTGCTTTTGGCGCTGCTCAAATCGGTGTTGCGGGTCGTGACGTATTATTAGAATTTGACTACCCGGAAGTTTACGCGCCGCTAGACCTCGGAATCGGTGCCTGCCGAATGGTGGTGGCGGAGGCGGTTGATTTAGGTGAAATGGATGACCCAAATCAGTGGAGCCATGTCCGGGTCGCGACTAAATATCCTCAAATTACTAGGCGTCACTTTGCTGAGCGGGGTGTTCAGGCAGAATGCGTGAAACTTCACGGCGCAATGGAGATTGCACCCTCGTTAGGTTTGTGTCGGCGGATCGTTGATTTGGTTTCAACGGGTTCAACGCTAAAAGCTAATGGCCTCGTCGAGATTGAGGAAATTGAACAGATTACCTCTAAGCTTGTTGTCAATCGCTCCGCAATGAAAACAAGACCAGACGAAATTCACGGCTGGATAGAACGGTTTCGGGAGGCGATCAATGCCACTTAGACTGACCGCTTCAAATCCACGCTTCGATGCCGACTTTGAGGATTTTGCTGCTCAGAGGCGGGACATTAATTCTAATGTTACCGATATTGTGTCAAATATTATTGCGGGCGTCCGAGCGCGAGGCGATCAAGCTCTACTCGAATTTACTGATAAATTTGATGGTCTGAAATTTACCTCTGCTGATCAGTTACGTCTTTCGAACGGCGATCTAACTGAAGCGTTTAATCTGGTTCGTGATCGGGAACTACGGGCGCTAAAACATGCAGCAGAGCGGATCCATTCATTTCACGACAAGCAACTCCCGCCCGACAGAAGTTACGAGGATGACATAGGTGTTAAACTTGGCGTACGTTGGACACCGATTGAAGCAGTTGGAATATATGTCCCGGGTGGTACGGCATCATATCCGAGTTCTGTCTTGATGAATGCGATACCTGCAAAAGTAGCGGGGGTTAAACGTGTAATAATGGCCGTACCCCCATCTGCGCAAACTGTTAATCCCCTAGTTTTAGCAGCAGCGAAGCTATCGGGCGTGGATGAGATTTATCGGGTAGGTGGTGCTCAGGCGGTGGCAGCTCTGGCATACGGGACAGAAACAATCGTATCCGTAGATAAAATTACGGGCCCCGGAAATGCATATGTCGCGGAAGCCAAACGTCAGGTTTTTGGCCGCGTGGGGATAGACATGATTGCTGGCCCATCGGAAATTTTAGTAGTAGCGGATGCTGAAAATGATCCCTCTTGGATCGCTGCCGATCTGATCTCCCAAGCAGAGCATGACGTTTCTTCACAATCAGTTCTTATCACGGATAGTGCTGCAATGGCTGATGCAGTATCGGATGCGGTAAACAAACTTCTATCAATGTTGCCAAGAGGGGATATCGCGCGAGAAAGTTGGGAGAGCCACGGTTGTATTATTTTAGTTACCAATATTGAGGAGTGTGTTGGACTCGTTAATCGGCTCGCTCCAGAGCATGTTGAATTAGCGGTACAAACGCCCAAAATTTTGTCGGAAAAAATTAATAATGCCGGTACGATCTTTCTGGGGCACTATACCCCCGAGGCGGTAGGTGATTACGTTGCCGGCCCAAACCATGTATTACCAACGTCGGGGAATGCGAGGTTCTCCTCCGGGTTGAGCACTATGGATTTTATGAAACGAACGACTTTTGTAGAGTGCAATAAGACGGCGCTAGCACGCATAGGACCCGATGCCGTGACGCTTGCTAACGCCGAGGGGCTGGACGCGCATGCTTTATCAGTATCTATGCGCTTGCGAAAAGATTGACGACGGTAAAACGACTAAAATTTGTGAAAGTTATTATAAGTAATGACTGCCTATTCGAAAGAAAGGGAGGGTGTTAGGTCAATGTTGAGAGGTCTCATTTTCGTCTGCACTTTAGGAATACATATTTTACCTTAAATTAGGGTCTTGACCTCTGGTGATCAAAACAGCACTTTTCGCCATCCGCAACACTGACTATGGGGTAAGATGGCGAAAGAAGAATTAATGGAGTTTGCTGGGACAGTTCTTGAACTGCTTCCAAATGCTATGTTCCGGGTTAAGTTGGAGAACGAGCATGAGGTGCTAGCGCACACGTCTGGGAAGATGCGAAAAAACCGCATCCGAGTTTTGGCAGGTGATAGGGTAAACGTGGAAATGACACCCTACGATCTAAGTAAGGGTCGCATCACCTTTCGTTTTAAATAATCGCTATGTTGCGGACCGTCGGTCCGAGTAAAATTGTTTTAGCCTCAGGTTCCCCGCGACGAAAAGAACTGCTCGAGCAGGTGGGTCTATCTTCGGTTGTTGTTGCGGCTAGCAATATAGTTGAAGTACCGCTCAAAGGCGAAAGGCCAAAAGCATTGGTAGAGCGGTTGGCACGCCTAAAAGCAGAGGCGGTCGCGAAGACCGTCAATGAGAAGTGGGTGGTGGCGGCTGATACCGTCGTGGTGGCTGGAAATCGCATTTTAGGAAAAGCCTCTACTCAAGTTGAAGCTCGGACATTTCTCCAATTATTATCCGGACGGCGCCATCAGGTGCTTACGGGGGTGGTCGTCATTAGACCGGACGGTGAATTGTCCTGTCGAATAGTTACTACAACAATCACCTTTAAAAGAATTGAGAGGGAAGAAATCGAGCGATATCTGTCTTTGGGTGAATGGCAGGGTAAAGCTGGTGCCTATGCTATCCAAGGCTATGCTGATTCATTTGTCCGGCAATTGAGGGGGTCCTATTCAAATGTCGTTGGGTTGCCTTTATATGAAACGTTGGCTCTCCTGCGAGGATCGGGGTTTGTTTTTCCAGAATAAATTAATGTGGTGAAAGGGCATGATGGTTGAGGACTTATTTATAAATGTTACCCCCGTGGAAATCAGGTCAGCTTTATTGGTGGACGACGTTCTCGTTGACTTAATTGTAGACCAAAATGACCGTACGAGCGTAGTTGGAAATGTCTATCTGGGACGCGTTGAACGTGTGATGAACGGGATGCAGGCAGCATTTGTCGATATTGGACTATCTCGGTCGGGCTTTTTAGGGCTAGACAACGGTAGACGTCGAAACGGTGAACCTGATATTCCTGTTCACGAAGGTGAACAGGTTATTGTTCAGGTTACAAAGGACGCCCTTGAAGGAAAGGGTGTACAATTATCGCGGCGACTCGCGCTGCCTGGGCGGTATCTTGTTTATGCGCCTCGACAAGACCGTGTGATGGTCTCTCGACAAATAGAAGATGAGGGTGAGCGTGACCGTCTCACCCAGATAATGACTAACCTTTCTTCGCCTGAGGAGGGGTTTATTGTGAGAACTGCCGCAGTAGGTATTTCCAACGAGGAACTCGAAGCGGATTGTAAGGACCTTCGGCAAATGTGGCATGACATAGAGGGTTCGCTGTCTTCCTCTATGGTGCCGTCTTGCCTTCACGAAGATCTAGATCCAATGCTGCGGGTTCTTAGGGATCATGCGTTGGATAATATAAACGCTATCTATTTAGACAACGCGAAAGCTGTCTCCAAGGCACGTGAATTTTGCGAACGGGTGATGCCAGGTATGGCCGATAGGGTCAAATTTCACAATGGCCCCGAACAGATGTTTGAACAGTATGGAATTGAGGAGGAGGTAAGCCGAGCTGGGGAGCAGCGTGTAGAGTTAATTTCTGGTGGTAGCCTTGTGATAGAAACCTTAGAAGCCTTGACGGCAATTGACGTCAATTCTGGCCGTTTTGACAACGCTGGTGATCACGAACAGATAGCGTTCCTGACGAATTGTGAGGCCGCGCAAGAGGCTGCCAGACAAATCCGTCTCCGAAATATTTCAGGTTTAATCGTAGTGGATTTTATCCATATGGAGGAAACTAAACACTGGAATGAGGTGATTAAGACATTTGAAGAAGTATGCACCCGTGATCGGAATCCCACTCGCGTGCTCGGTCTTACGAATGCAGGTTTGGTTGAAGTGACCCGGCGCCGTCGTCGAGAGCCCTTGTTAAATACAATGACCCAAATATGTGAGACGTGCGGTGGTGTTGGGCGTGTAAGGTCATTAGAGACAATATCGATAGAAATATTAAGAGCACTGCGCCGGGAAGCTCGTGTTGCGGGGCCAGGGGATTTGGTAGTTTATGCTTTTGAAGGGATAGTTGATTTTCTTGAGAATACGTTTGGTATTGAAGTAGATGGGATTGAAGACGAGTGGGGACGGACCATCGTTCTACGTGCAGATAAGGACTACGTGCGTGATAGGTTTGATATAGTTACAGAGCGCTTAAATGGGTAAAAAGATCAAGCTGCGTTGTCCCATCTGCGACGCAGAACGTGTCGATAAATTTCGACCCTTTTGCTCAAAACGATGCGCTGAGATTGATTTAGGGCGTTGGTTTACAGGAAGCTATGCCGTACCTACAGAAGAAATATCAGACGATTTGGAGTTTGGGTTTGTAGATGATGAAGCGGAGGAGTAACAGTGGTTATGGCGCATTGAGTTTGCAGATCCGCCGCTAGACAGCAATTCTGTTATTGCCTATAAGCTCCGGATCGCAGACTGTTTGCGAGTGCCCAGGTAGCTCAGTTGGTAGAGCATCGCACTGAAAATGCGGGTGTCGGCTGTTCAAATCAGCCCCTGGGCACCACTTTTTCTGTTAAGTTAATGTATTTATTGTGTAAATCGCAATAAATTTGTAAATAATCACAGAGTGAAAAAATCTTTACAATTTTT
>JAYZFO010000009.1:0-11314 GCA_036336685.1 Pseudomonadota bacterium | reverse complement strand
GGCTGCTTCCACTTCAGCTACCGCCTTCTTTAGCGCATCACCAATTGCGCCATCACCGGTTTCTTTATCTTGGTCAGCCATTTATCCGGCGCTCCTTTTGTTCTTCGAATTCATAGCTCCCACATCTAGGATTTCCGGGTTCTGAGCTTCATGGAGATGCTCCGTACCCTCGTAAACGCGCAGTTTCGTAAGTTGCTGCCTCCCAAGTTTTGTCTTTGGCAGCATCCTTTCCACGGCCCTCATTATAATGCGTTCACTTTTTCCATCGGATATCAGCTTTTCAGGTGTTTCCGATTTTATTCCTCCTGGATAACCCGTATGACGGTAATATACTTTGTCCGTTCTTTTGTTACCGGTCATTGCTACCTTTGCCGCGTTAACGACGATTATACTATCACCGCAATCAACATGAGGCGTGTATATCGGTTTATGTTTTCCACGGAGTATTTTCGCGCAGACCGACGCGAGCCGACCAAGAACTAAGTCTTCCGCATCAACAATATACCACTTAGTGTTGATCTCTCCTGCTTTCGCGGAAATCGTTTTCATATTTTCATCCCAAAGAGATCCTTAAAAATACCAAGAACGGCTGGCGAATATGACATAAAAGCCGTTTGTGTCAACTTACAGTTTTAAAAAAACATTAAATATCAATGGAATGGCATAGGGTACTATATTACCACTTACACAGCTCTCGTAATTTGTTATAAAAAACTCAACTTCTACCGGGGCAATTTCCCTTATGCTATAATACGGTGCGATCTCAGATAGTAGGATTATTTTCGAATTTCTTTAAGATTCTTTAGTTACATCAACGCTCACGGGAATGACGGTAAATGGATATGCCCGCTAAACAAAATCAGCTCCTTCGCAGCGACCGAGACGGCGTTGCCACCCTAACAATGAACAGGCCTGACACCCGCAATGCATTATCCGCAGATTTAATAGCCAGCCTCCAAGCCGAATTTCGAGAAATCGCCAGCGATACTAGTATCCGCGTCGTCGTATTATCAGCAAATGGTCCCGTTTATTGTTCCGGCCATGACCTGAACGAAATTCGACAAAACCAAAACTACGCAGCTTATGAAGAATTGTTTACTGAGTGTTCAAACCTAATGCTTATGATAACAAAACTCCCGCAACCGGTTATAGCACGCGTCCAAGGAACGGCAACGGCTGCGGGTTGCCAGCTCGTGGCAACCTGCGATCTCGCGGTAGCTTCAGAAAAAGCTGCGTTTGCAACACCCGGCATTAACATTGGATTATTCTGCTCCACTCCTATGGTGGCGTTAAGCCGGAATATCGGACGCAAGCAGGCCATGGAAATGTTATTGACGGGTGAAGTAATTGATGCAGAAAAATCTAAAAATATTGGTTTAATTAACAAAGTGTGTCCCGAAAAAGAGCTCGACGAAATAATTGATAATTGGTGCTCAAACCTAAAATCAAAATCACCCTTAACAATAAAAATCGGTAAGGACGCCTTTTACCAGCAAATTGATCTGCCATTAGACGAGGCTTATGACTTCGCAAGCGACGTAATGGTCAATAATATGATGACAATGGACGCAGCGGAAGGAATTGATGCCTTCCTTGAGAAACGGCAACCGGTGTGGAAAGGCAAATAGGCCCGTGAGCAATACAATCCCGCTTATTGACATATCCCCACTCCGGGAAAATGACGATCGTGGTCTGAAGGCTATCGCGACCGAAATCGAAGCGGCGTGCACCGACACCGGGTTCTTTACAATAATTGGACACGGTGTGGATATAGTACTATTGCAACAAACACGCCAAGCTGCAGCCGATTTCTTTGCAGCCCCTGATCATGTCAAACGCGCCGTTATAAGGCCCCCGGAGAAAATTACTCGGGGTTGGAACCCCGCTGGGGACCGTGCGTTAAGCAACACTCTGGATAAGGAAACACCACCAGACCTTCAGGAAGCCTGGGGAATGGGACCACCTAGGTCGGGAGATACTCCTTATTACACGACCGGTGCCGGTAAAACATTTTTCGCACCAAACAAATGGCCGGAGCTAGCCGGCTATAAGAAGACAATAACACAGTATTATGATGCGATGACGCGTTTAGCGGACGACGTTATGCGGGGCTTCGCGCTTGCCCTGGGCATTGATCATGAATTCTTCATCGACAAGACAAACCGTCAATGCAGCAACGTACGATTTATACGGTACCCCTCGCAGGAAGCGGAACCGTTAAAAGGCCAACTCAGGGCCGGTGAACACACGGATTACGGCACCTTCACCTTCGTAAAAGGAGATAATGTAACCGGCGGACTCCAGATCAGTGACGGAAAAGGTGGCTGGCACAATGTCGAAACGCCCGAAAACGGATTTGTATGCAATATTGGTGATACAATGCAGTTATGGACAGGAGGACGGTTCAAGTCCACTCTTCACCGTGTCGCAAATCCTCCCCACAACGCGGCCCCACAAGATAGAATATCCTTGGTTTATTTTCATCAACCCAACCACGATGCTATATTAGGTGGCATTGGAAACGCGGAGGAAGGTGGTACGGGACCGACATTTGCCCAGCATTATTTTTCTAAAATCATGAAAGCCAACACCACAGACACCGGAAGTAGCACCGTTACAGTTGAGGAATTGGTTTCTGGCGGGACACAGTAATAATGGTTGAATATCCGGACGGATTGATCCGGCGAATTCTAGACCAAACCAAAACAATAGCGATGATTGGAGCATCCGCTAATTGGGTGCGGCCAAGTAACTTTGCGATGAAGTATCTCCAACAGAAAGGATACAGAGTTATACCGGTTAACCCGAACGGTGCCGGCACCAAGATCCATGATGAAATGTGCTATTCTGATCTATCCCGAATACCTTGCGAAGTCGATATGGTAGACATTTTTCGCCGCTCAAGCGATGCCGGCAAAATAGTGGATGAGGCGATCGCCCAAAAAGATGATAAGCATATTCAAACTATATGGATGCAATTAGGCGTGTTGGATGAAGCAGCGGCAGCCCGCGCAGAGGCGGTTGGCCTCACAGTGGTAATGGATCGGTGTCCCAAGATCGAATTTGGAAGACTAAACCACGAATTATCCTGGTCAGGAATTAATTCCGGTGTTATTTCGGCAAAACGTCCGCGGCTTGCCCGATAGCCAGGAAGCCAATGACCGACCAATCAAAAAATAAAACATTTGGGTTCGAGACGAGAGCAATCCATTCAGGTGCGGCTCCCGACGCCGCAACCGGCGCGCGAAACACCCCTATTCATCATTCGACGGCCTACGTTTTTGACGACACTGATCACGCGGCTTCTCTATTCAATCTACAAACGTTCGGGTTCATATATTCACGTTTAACAAACCCTACCGTGGCTGTTTTAGAGGAAAGAATTGCAAATCTCGAAAATGGCCGAGCGGCGTGCGCAGCGGGTTCAGGTCATGCCGCCCAGTTTTTAGCTTTCTTCACACTTCTAGAACCAGGTGACCATTTTGTAGCATCTCGAAATCTCTATGGTGGATCGATAACACAGTTTGGCGTCAGCTTTAAAAAACTTGGATGGCACTGCACATTCGCGGATCCTCTTGAACCAGAAACTTTCAGAAAAGCACTAAAGTCTAGCTCCAAAGCGATCTTTATTGAATCCGTGTCTAATCCATCAAGCGTTATTGGCGATATCGAGGCCATCGCAGAAATAGCTCATGCCGAGGGTATTCCATTAATAGTGGATAATACGATGGCGTCTCCCTATTTGTTCAACCCAATTGATTACGGTGCCGATATCGTCATTCATTCAACAACTAAATATTTAAATGGTCACGGCAACTCAATGGGCGGCGTAGTGGTCGAGTCAGGACAATTCGATTGGGCCCAAAACAATAAATTCCCATCAATGACAACACCAGACGACGCCTATCACGGACTAACATTCTACGAAACGTTTGGGGACTTCGGATTTACCATGCGTCTTCGTGCCGTAGCACTGCGTGATTTTGGTCCGGCCTTGTCGCCGACTAACGCTTTTATGACAATTACGGGTATAGAAACACTGCCCCTTAGAATGGAACGCCACGTCGCAAATGCCGAAACTGTGGCTGGATGGCTTGAGGGTCATCCCGCCGTAGACTGGGTTTCTTATGCGGGCCTACCCTCGAGTCCCTCATTTTCAAATAAGAATAAGTATTTTCCGCGAGGGTGTGGCTCAGTATTTACTTTCGGATTGAAGGGTGGATATGAAGCTGGAACACGGCTGGTGGAAAACTGTAACTTGTTTTCGCACCTGGCGAACGTTGGAGACACACGAAGTTTAATTCTTCACCCAGCGTCTACGACCCATCGACAACTAACGGAAGAGCAACAAAATGCAGCCGGTGCCAGCCCCGACGTCGTCCGTATTTCTGTTGGCCTAGAGACTACAGAGGACATACTTGATGACCTTGACCAAGCCCTTGTATAAAAAAGTGGAAATGCCAACGGCTTATTGCAACGCTCGATTGTTGCCAGAAACATTTGTTCGAGTTTTTAGGAAACAGGCCCTGCGACGGGTTCTCTTCCCTCATTATTAAAAGGATGTTCACGTTCGACCGTTGGAAGAAATATCGCAAAGGCCACGATTAATGCGGCCAATATTGCAATCCCCGTAAAAACCCACCAAAAGCCTCCCGTCACGTCAAAAACCTTTCCCGTTATTGGGATTGCAAGTGAACTTACGCCGAGACCTAATACGAACTTCGCGCCATAGGCACTAGCGCGCCAATTCGAAGGACAATAACGGGCAACAAGGCTATTTTCAGTAGGTAATGATGCTGTGATTAAAAACATCACCGCCCCAGCAGCACCAACGAGCGGTAAATCGCTGAGGTATCCAGACAGCAAAGCAACGGGAATCATGACTACGTAAACAGCCGGGTAGACCACGGTTAGCTTATATCGATCCGCAAGCCAACCACCTGCAAGTTGTCCTAAGGCCCCAATAGCAAGAGCAATTGACGCAAGCCCCCCTGCACCAATCAAACCAAGCCGCCCTACGATATCCGGTGCGCTAACAGAAAATATTTTAGGCATACCGACAGTGGTTGCCTGGGCTAAAAACCCAACACACAGCACCGTTACACTAAGTATGGCTAGTCCCCGTATAGCTTGGCGTCGTGACGGGGCAATAATCCTTTCATCGATACTCTCCTTGTGAGCCGCGGACATTCCTCTCATACAGTAAATAAACCACGCACCGGTTAAAACGCAGACTATGCCGGGGAGCACAAACGCATAGCGCCAACCGAGCAGGGCCACGAGAGATGCCGCTATAATGGGGGTTGCAGCAATACCAGCTGTACCAAACACTCCATTTATCCCTAATGCCCTTCCACGCGCTTTAGCATTCGCAACAACTAACGCTGTACCTACAGGATGATAGATGGATGAAAATAACCCGATAGAGGCGAGAGCAACTGCGATTTGAACTGGGTTAGTGGCGAATCCTGCGGCGACCCCCGATACACCTGTCCCTACAAAGAAAATTGCTAACATTCCCTTTGCACTCCATCGATCACCGAGCCAACCCGCGGGCAAAGCGGCAATTCCGTATAGGACGAAGCCAATAAGTGATAGCGATAACAATTCACCAAACGGGAGACTAAATACCTTTTCCAGTACAATGACGACAGTTGGAAAAACAAGCATCATCATGTGGCTATAGAAATGCGCAACATTCGCAAAAATTAGAACTGAGGACTTCCCCGCTTTAGGCTGCTTCTTACTCATATAGTGCCTTATCTATTTGCGAACTTCTGCTTCGTTCTCAATCCACTTAAGAAACGCGGGGTTGCCATCCTCTATTGGTAGCACTACCACGCAAGGACAATCATAGCTATGTCGTTTCTTCACCATCTCAACTAATGCATCAGTGTTGCTTGCCGTCGTTTTAGCCACTATGGCGGTCTCGGTACTTTCTTCGATAACGCCATCCCACCAATACAATGATGTCATCGGAGGAAAGATATTTATGCATGCAACAAGTCGCGCCTCTAGCAGCGCCCTACCTATTGAACCAGCCTCTTCAGGGTCACCCGCTGTGATATAGACCAACCGAACTTCGGATTGGATCATAGTACTCCTCCCTTCATTATGTCGTGCGCTCTCCTTTTGACTGCACCGCCGCCTTAAATTAGTTTTATGGGATTAAACTCATTTTTTGAGCGAAATAGTACTACTTTGGAGATCGGAGGATCAAAATGGCTCTCAGTCCGGAATTGCAAAGGCTTGTAGACGTCTCAGCACCCCTTTGGGCAGGTGAAGCAGAGGTCGTAAGGACCTATTTTACCTCACCAATTCGAACCCTAGAGACGGATTTGTTATGGATCCAAAGGCAATGTTCCAAAGAATTCAATGGCACAGGCGCTGGAGAATACAAAAATATGGGAGTATTTCTTGGGCCGTTGACCGAACTGCAACTGGTCTACCCTAAAATTGATACCGGAGAGGAGGACAGCGTGGATCGCCATTATGTTTTAGAACTCCTCGAAATACTAAAGGAAGAATACGAACATTTTTGCCTGTTTTCGGATGTTTTCGACAAAATTAAGCCAGCGAACACTCCCTCCATCAATCCTCACAAACTAGAAACATGGGATGAAGATGCGGCCTTAACCAAGGTGAGGCACGACGCGATCGCTGAACATGGCAAACTGGGAATTCGGGCTACACGGTTTACTGAAGGGGGATACTGTACACTGTTCCGCGAAGGTATGAATGCCGCGGAAATCGGCGGCAAATTTGATGCAGCCAACAAGCTAATTGCCGCCGCCTGCAAAGAAATCTACGAAGACGAATTTGACCACATGCTGGAAGGGATAGCGGGTTTAGATGGTGAGGGTTGGACCTCTGAAGAATTTCAACTAATGGAAGATATTGTCCTTAAGATACTGAGGCGCCGTATTACAATGCGGAATGCCGAATTTTCTTTTCCCCTGACGGAAGAGCGTGTCCAAGCTATTTACGAAGGTGACATTCTGCCAGAAATTTTTGATCACACTGCGGCAGAAGCTAGATTAATTGCGCATGCCGCAGAATAACTGAGTAATCATTGGGTAAACACGCTAGAAAGCCAGATAACCTCACTTAAGCATTGAACCCGATTTTTATAAGTTCATACCCAAAGGCTAAACCATATTTTCAAAAATGTTTTAGTTCGCACCGTGGTAGATATTTTTAACTAACCAACCTAGAACCTAATACCCGCCGTCGACGGCCAACTATAACCGGCGCTGGGCGCCATATTTCCGGAAGTGTCATGTTCCCCATCGTTTTATTGTTCTTAATTGCTACGCTTTGGGGCGGTTTTTATGTGCTTATAAAAATGGGCGTGACCGGGGGTGTGCACCCGATTAATTATTTATTCTGGTTTACGTTTTTAAGTGGGCTCTTGCTGTATATGGGAGCGACCATTCGAGGCTACAAGCCTCGCTTTGCTCGCGAACACTGGCCATATTACTTAAAACTTGGATTTGTACGGTTTACGCTGGGCAACACAATATTTTATTCCGCCCAGGGTAAATTATCCGTAGGTCTTATGGCAATAATTATGGGCTTCGTGCCTCTTTTTACCTACTCCATGAGCCTCGCTACACGCATCGAGAGGTTTAACAAGCTTCGAGCAGTAGGGGTTTTTCTTGGATTTGGGGCGGCACTCATCATAATTGCTCCCAAATCTAGCCTCCCCGATCCTTCACTCGTCATTTGGGTCCTTATCGGTTTTGGCGCACCACTGCTTCATGCCGTTTCGTATGTCGCACTTTCGCAAAAAACTCGCCCCAAGAACGTTGATTCGATGACTTTATCAAGTGGCACGCTGCTGGCAGGTGCCTTCTTTTCTTTAGCGCTAGCACTCGGACTTGATGTTTTTGAATTTTTCACGTGGCCGCTAACAACAGGTGAGATTGCCCTTCTCATTCATTCAACGCTGGCAGCTATAAATTTTTATGCGATCTTCGAATTGATCAGAATTGCAGGTCCCACATACATGTCACAAGCGAATAACCTCTCTATCGGTTTTGGGGTCGTTTTTGGCATACTCGTATTTGATGAAAGTCATAGTATTCTGGTTTGGATGGCAATACTTTTAATGGTGTTGGGCGTTGGCTTGGTTAATCTCAAACGCGGCAATTAAATGTATCACCAACTACAATGACCAAAGGCCCTAAAAATTGACATTACTTTGTCCAAGGCAAAAAATAGACCTTTGGCATTGAGGGATACAACTGATGCAGGGAAACAAAGATCGTATTTTGACAACACATGTCGGGAGTCTCCCCCGAACAGTTGAAGTTTTAGATGCGATGAAGGCTAAGCTAAACGACGGTAATTATGACGAAGATGGCTATCAAGCCAACATTTCTGCTGGTGTAGCCAACATTGTAAAGAAGCAAGCAGCGCTGGGTATCGACGTAGTTACAGACGGAGAAATGTCGAAGTCAGGTTTCTTTACCTACATCGAAGAAAGAATGGAGGGCTTTGAATCACGAAAAAATGAAAAGTTCCGATTATTTGAGGCGGAGATAAACGCCTTTCCAGAGTATTATAAAGAATATATGGAGCGCGCGATGATGGGTGGACAAGTTGTCCAAATGTTTCCTATGTATTGCGTTGGGCCGGTGTCTTATCGGGGCCATGACGCCGTTCAACGCGATATCACAAATCTCAAAGCAGCCCTAAAAAATGTAGATGTAAAAGGAGCGTTTATTCCTGCTACAGCACCGGCCGGTGTAGGCTACAACGAATATTATAATTCCGAGGAGGAGTTTGCAGAAGCAGTTGCTGAGGCATTGCGCTCAGAATACGAGGCAATTGTTAATGCGGGGTTTTTGTTACAAATCGACGATCCATTTCTATGCGATATCCTTGTTGACCCGCAACTTGACGAGGCTGGAAAGGACCGAAAGGCAAATACTTATGTCGATGCCGTCAACCACAGCACCCGCAACATTCCCGAGGAAAAAATACGGTTTCACACCTGTTATGGTATTAATGAAGGACCACGAATTCACGAAGCGAGTGGAGGTGAGGTCGCAAAATATATGTTGAATATTAAGGCTGGTTCATACTCGTTCGAAGCGGCAAACCCTCGGCATGAGCACGATTATCATATTTGGGAATCCCTCAAACTTCCCGAGGGTCGCGCTCTAATACCTGGCGTCATCACCCACGCAAGCAATATTGTCGAACATCCAGAGTTGATAGCCGAACGTCTTGTCCGGTACGCTAAACTTGTAGGTCGAGAAAATGTGCTCGCGGGTGGCGATTGTGGATTTTCGTCTCAAGCGTGTTATCACACTGAAGTCCACCCCGACGTAATTTGGGCGAAGTTTGAGGCGATGGCACAAGGGGCTGAACTTGCTACGAAACAACTCTGGTAAATATTGCAACAAATCGTTGAGTGCCTCTTTCCTCATGCAAATCTGGCGTTATGATGACGCGCTACAGGTGTTGGAAATGCACGGAAACCCTCTGTAAAAGGCCCAAATAATGAGTCGTACCATCGCTATCGTTGGGTCAGGTCCGGGCGGCATGTATGCTGCTCAAGGACTGATCGATAAAGACCCGGCTTGCCGCGTTGACGTAATAGAACGTCTCCCCGCGCCATTTGGCCTAATCCGTGCGGGCGTCGCTCCGGACCATCAAAAAACTAAAAGGGTATCAAAGGCATTTGAACGGACACTTATCCATGACCGTGTTCGTTATTTAGGTAATGTAGAGGTAGGCCGAGACATTGCAATTTCCGAACTAATAGAGATATACGACGCGGTCGTTCTGGCTTACGGCGCGCCCCATGACAATCGTTTAGGTATCGTTGGTGAAGAACTCCCCAATGTACATGGCTCCAACGCCTTTGTGGGGTGGTATAATGGTCACCCGGACTTTAAGAACCTCGAACCAGATTTAAATATTGAAGCCGCCGCGATTATTGGTGTTGGAAATGTCGCCTTGGACGTGGCACGCGTTCTCGCTAAAACAAGGTCTGAAATGGCGGTTACTGATTTGGCGGATTACGCAGCCGTAGCCGCACATTCCTCACCTGTAACCGATATCTATATGTTAGGGCGACGGGGCCCAGTAGAAGCTGCATTCACAAATGTAGAGCTACGGGAAATGGGCGAACTCGCAAACGCGTTGCCCATTGTAAACCCAGATCACCTGCCCGAGCGCGTTACTGCAGAATATATGTCGGACCGTGACCTCCGATTGCGGCAAAAAAACGTCGAAACAATAAGGTCTTTCCTCAACGTGAATAAGGAAAATCGCGCCAAACGGGTACATTTTGGTTTTTTCCTTTCACCATTAGAAATAATAGGCAAAGAAGCCGTCGAGGGGGTCCGCTGCGAGCGTACCACCGTTGACGAAAATGGTAAGGTACACGGCATGGGTGATACCGTAGATATACCCTGCCAACTGGTCATAACCTGCATTGGATCTCGCGCCTATCCTATCGGTGACTTACCCTTTAACGACGATTGGGGGATAGTAGAGCACGACAAAGGGAAAGTGGCGGACCGTCTCTATGCCGTTGGCTGGTTAAAACGCGGAGCCACCGGCACCATTGGTACAAATAAGAATGATTCTCTTGAGGTTGTTGAGAAAATTATATCTGAATATTCCGCAGAACCTCGTGATGGTTGTGCCGATATTGACGCTAAACTTAAAGAAAAAAGCACACGAGTAGTCTCATATGCGGACTGGCAGACCATTGACCAGCATGAAGTAAATTCGGCACCAGAAGGCGCTCCGCGTCGCAAATTAATTACGCCTAAAGAAATGATCGACGTACTTGATAAAGACAAGTACTAGCAATCACTGGGAAAAAGATAATTTTCGTTCGTTTATTTATATAACGTGGCGAGAACCAGGAGGCGTATTACAAAACTGCATGAACGAAAATTAATCCGACAAGCGGCGCAAAAGCGCAATAAAATGTTTTCGTTCAGTTAAAGAAAGAGGCTCAAGTGTCATATCGGTGATTTTAGAGCCCTGCACACTTAAGTCCGATGCTAATTTCCGACCGGAGCTCGAAAGTGTTAGCAATAATCGGCGCCTATCGCCTGGATCGGGACGCCGATCGATTAGTCCGCGCGCCAACAACCGTTTAATTACCCCTTGCATCGTCGCAGCGTCCATTGCTGTCAAACGTCCCAGAAGGTTCTGAGAGGTTTCCCCGACATCAGCTAGTTTCATAAGCGCCGCAAATTGTAACGGGGTAAGCTGATCGTCCGCAATAATAGTCTGAAAAATCGAGGTATGTCGTTGGTGTGCTCGACGCAGCAAATGACCAGCT